>NZ_JBFACE010000031.1:0-97893 GCF_040640655.1 Streptomyces sp. NPDC021749
TGTCGGTGCGGCTACCGGTAAGCCGGCCAGTGCCCCCGTGAGCTTGCGCCACACGCCGGGGTACCCCACCTCGGGGAAGAGGCACCCGGCCAGGACCAGGTAGATCACGACCCGGGAGGGAAGATCCCGCACCCGCTGCTGCACGGCCCTGGCAGCACTCAGCGCCTCGTCGACCATCTCGAACGGAACGAGCTGGGTGAGTTCACCGAGATGACCGGGCGCAAACCGCCCTCCAGCCACCGTGACGGTACGAGTGATGGCAGACTGTTCGGACAGCGGAGCCTCCGGTCTTTGTGAACGGCTTGTCTTGGTCGACTGCCAGTTCTACCGGGGCTCCGCTCCTCATGTCCGGCGAATCCACAGCTCACACCCCTGGACAACCCCGCCCGAGCCGTAACTTCACGGCCTTGGGACTAGATGTCCGTTACACGGACCCCCGCATGTGCCTTGTAGCGCCGGTTCACCGAGATCAGGTTCGCCACCAGCGACTCCACCTGGTGTGCGTTGCGCAAGCGTCCCGCGAAGACGCCGCGCATCCCGGGGATGCGGGCGGCCAGTGCCTGGACCAGGTCCGTGTCGGCGCGGGACTCGCCAAGGACCATGACGTCGGTGTCGATCTGCTCGACCTCGGGGTCCTGGAGCAGCACCGCCGAGAGGTGGTGGAAGGCCGCGGTGACCCGGGACTCCGGCAGCAGCGCCGCGGCCTGCTCGGCCGCGCTGCCTTCCTCCGGCTTCAGCGCGTAGGCGCCCTTCTTGTCGAAGCCGAGCGGGTTGACGCAGTCGATCACGAGCTTGCCGGCCAGCGGCTCGCGCAGGGCCTGGAGCGTCTTGGCGTGGCCCTCCCACGGCACGGCGATGATCACGATGTCGCTGCGGCGGGCGCATTCGGCGTTCTCGGCGCCCTCGATGCCCAGGCCGAGTTCCTCGGCGGCGGTCCGGGCGCGTTCCTCGGCCCGGGAACCGATGATCACCTTCTGGCCGGCCCGGGCGAGCCGGTAGGCCAGGCCGCGGCCCTGGTCGCCGGTGCCGCCGAGGACGCCGACCACGAGGCCGGAGACGTCCGGCAGGTCCCAGGGGTCGCGGGGCGCGGGCTTCGCCCCGGCCGGGGCGGTCGGGGTCGTGCCGTTGTCAGAAGTAGTCATGACACCGATCCTGTCACGCCCCTGCCACCGGCCGCGGCCGCGCCATCAGGCTTTGACGCTGCCCTCCGTCAGCCCCGTGCGCCAGTACCGCTGCAGGACGGTCATCAGCACCATCAGCGGCACCACGGAGAGGAACGCGCCGCCCACCGTGTACTGGTAGAGCACCGGCTGCCGGTCCGCGTACCCGGTCCAGCTGGTCAGGCCCAGCTGGACCGGGTAGAGGTCGGAGTCGGAGAGCATGACCAGCGGCAGGAAATAGTTGTTCCAGATGTGTACGAACTGGAAGAGGAAGACGGTGACCAGTGCGGGGGTCATCAGCCGCAGGCCCACCCCCACGAAGATCCGTGCCTCGCCCGCACCGTCGATCCGGGCCGCCTCCAACAGCGAGTCGGGGACCGCGGCGGCCGCGTAGATCCGGCAGAGATAGACGCCGAACGGGCTGACCACGCTCGGGATCAGCACCGCCCAGTAGGTGTTGGCCAGGCCCATCGCGCTGAACAGGAAGTAGAGCGGGAGGGCGAGCGCGGTGCCGGGGACGAGGACGCCGGCGAGGACGAGGTGGAACACCGCCTCCCGGCCGCGGAACGGGAAGGTGGCCAGCGCATAGCCGGCCGCGGCGGACAGCAGGGTGGCGCAGACCGCCCCGATCCCGGCGTAGAGCAGGGAGTTGGCGAACCAGCGGGCGTAGATGCCGTGGTCGTAGGTGAGGACGTCGGCGAGGTGGCCGAGCGGGTCCGGCTGGTCGGCGAACCAGAAGCCGAAGGTGCCGAAGAGCTGGGCGCTGTTCTTGGTGGTGGAAACGGCCAGCCAGTAGACGGGCACCAGGAAGTACAGCGCGGCGACGGTCAGCAGCGAGGCGGTGATGATCCGGTGGCGGACCGGCGGCAGGGTCGTCCGGGCGCGGGCGGTGGGCCGGGTCATCGGCGTCGCTCCTTCCCGCGCCCGCCGACCAGCCGCAGGAAGCCGAACGACAGCACGCACGCCACCAGCGCGAGCAGCACCGCCTCGGCCGCCGCCACGTGCGGGTTGTTGCCGACGAACGCCTCACTGTAGGCGTGCAGGTTGGGGGTGAAGCCGGAGTCGATGGACGAGGCGAGCGGGCGCAGCACCATCGGCTCGGCGAACAGCTGGAGGGTGCCGATGATGCTGAAGACGGTGGTGAGGACGAGCGCGGGGCGGATGAGCGGAAGCTTGACGTGCCGGGCGACCTGCCAGGCGGAGGCGCCGTCGATCCGGGCCGCCTCGTACAGCTCGCCGGGTACGGCCTTGAGCTGGGCGATCAGCACCAGCATGTTGTAGCCGGTGAACTGCCAGGTGACGATGTTGGCGATGGACCACAGGACGGTGCCGCGGGAGAGGAAGTCGACGTCCCAGCCGGCCGCGTCGGCGATCTTCACCAGCGGGCTGATGCCGGGGACGTAGAGGAAGCCCCACAGGATGGAGGCGATCACGCCGGGCACGCCGTAGGGCAGGAAGAAGGCGCTGCGGAAGAAGGCGATGCCGCGGGCGCTCGCGCTCTCCAGGAGCAGTGCGAGGGCGGTGGCGAGCGCGATCATCAACGGGATCTGGACGGCGGCGAACAGCAGCACCCGGCCGAAACCGGCCACGAACCGTTCGTCGGAGAGGGCGTGCGCGTAGTTGGCGAGGCCGGCGAACGCCTCGTGTTCGCGGCCGCCGAGGCCGAGCGGGCCGGTGCGTTCGGTGCGGTGCAGGCTCTGCTGGACGGCGTACCCGATGGGGGCGAGGAAGCAGAGGCCGAAGAGGACGAGGAAGGGCAGGACGAAGCCGGCGGCGGCGCGGGCGTTGCGGGCCTCGGTGCGGGAGACCCGGCGCCGACGGCGGCCGGGCGGGTCCGGCCGCCGGGCGGTGTCCGGCGCGGTGCGGGCGAGGGTGTCCCGGCTCACCCGCCGCTCTCCACCTTCAGGCCCTTGCCCTGGAGGTCGGACAGCGTCTGGCGCTGCACCTTGGCGAGGGCCGCGCGGAAGGAACTGCCGTCGGCGAGCGCGTCGGTGAAGGCGTCGCCGAGCCGCTGGTAGAGGGTGTCCACGCCGGGTCCCCACCGCCAGCTGGTGTCCACGTGCGCACCGGCGTCGGCGAAGACCTTGCTGTACGCCTGGCCGCCGAAGAAGGGCTTGTCGACGTCGAGGTCGTCGGTGGCGTAGCCCTTCTTGGCGCTGGGGAAGCCGTAGCCGCCGTCGATGAGCAGGGCGATCGACTCGGGGTCGGTGTTGAGCCAGACGGCGAAGTCCAGCGCGTCCCTGGGGTAGCTCGCCTTGGCGAAGACGGCGGTGGTGGAGCCGCCCCAGTTGGCGAAGACCTGGCCGCCGGCCTTCCACTGGGGCAGCGGCGCGGCCCGCCACTTGCCCTTGGTGCCGGGTGCGTTGCCGACCAGCAGGGCGTCGCCCCAACTGGCGCCCACCCAGGCGGTGATGGCGCCGGTCTGGAGGTCCTTGTACCAGGCGTTCTGACGGTCCGGGATGGTCTTGACGAGCTTCTGCTTGACCAGGGACTCCCAGTAGTCGGCGACCCTGCGGGTGGGTTCGTCGTCGATGTGCACGATCCAGGTGTCGCCGTGGCTCGCGTACCACTTGGCGCCGGCCTGCCAGGCGAGGCCGGCGAAGCGGTTGCCGTTGGTGGGGGCGAAGGTCTCGATCCAGGCGCCCTTCTTGCGGATCACCTTGGCGGCGGCCTCGTACTCGTCCCACGTCCCGGGAGCCTTCAGGCCCCATTTGTCGAAGAGGTCCTGGCGGACGAACAGGCCCATCGGGCCGGACGCCTGCGGGACGGCGTAGATGCCCTTGCCGAAGACGGACTGCTGCCACTGCCAGCCGAAGAACTTGTCCTTGTGGCGGGCGGCGCCGAGCGGGGCGAGGTCGAGCAGCCCGTTGTCCAGCAGGAAGCTGGGGACCACCGGGAACTCGATCTGGCCGAGGTCGGGCGGATTGCCGGCCTTGATGGCGGCGTGCATCTTGGCGTACTGCTCGCCGTTGACGGCCGAGACCTTCTCCACCTTGACCTGGACGTCGGGGTTCTTGCGGTTCCACAGGTCGACGGGTTTGTCGATGCCCGGCACCCAGGACCAGAAGGTGAGCGTGATCTTCTGGCCCTTCTTGCGCTCCCGGGGGGCGTCGGCGTCGCCGTCCCCGCTGTCGCCACAGCCGGCGAGCGTGAGGCCGGCGGCCAGCGCGGCGGCCCCGCCGAGGACCGTTCTGCGGGGCATACGGGGCAGGTCGGGCACGGGGTTGCGGGTCATGCCGGCTCCTCCACGGGGATGCGGCGGAAGGTGATCGTCGAGTACGCGCTGAAGTCGCCGGTCTCGTAAAGCAGTCCGACGGTGTCGCGGTCGAGGTGGACGGGATCGGAGGGGCCGACCGGGGCCCGCCGATGCGGGCGGCACGGGGTCACCGGGCTCTTGCCGCCGTCGCAGCAGGGTTCGCTGCTGCCGGCACCGTGCCGGAGCGCGCGAGGACCACGGCGGGGAGCCGGAAGCTCGGGTACCCCTCGGTTCCGGCCCGGTAGGGAACCGGGCTCTCGTACGCCATGGGTCACCCCCAGAGGGCAAGGACGTAGGATGTCCCTTGTCCTGGGGACCATAGGGAGCCCCCAACTCACCGTCAAGACAGCACACATGACGCTGTGTCGCGTCAGCCACGGGTGGGCTGACGGGGTGTGACATCGCGGTGAACGGGCGGGCGCGGGACCGGGTCCGGCGCCGCCCGCCCGCACCACCGCGGCCGGCCCCGGGCGCCGCCCGCACCACCGGGGCCGGTCCCGAGCGCCGCCCGCACCACCGGGGCCGCGTCCCGGGCCCTGCCCCTTCGCTACTCGGCCAGCCGGCGCCGGATGCCGTCGAAGTGCCGGTGCATGGCCTCCACGGCGCGGTCGCCGTCGCCGGCCTCCAGCGCCTCGACGATCTCCTTGTGCTGACGGTAGGTCAGTTCCGGGTCGGGGCGGTCGTCGGAGAGGTCCTCGCGCACCCGGCGCAGCGCCGCCCAGAAGGCGTCCAGCACCTCGCTCAGCAGGTGGTTGCCCATCGAGCGGTACAGCGCGAGGTGGAAGGCGCGGTCGGTGGCGCTCTGCACCATGCCGCCGCGCACCTCCTCCGCCATCCGCTGCACCAGGCCCTTGAGGACGGTGAGGTCCTCGGCGGGCAGCCGGCGCGCGACGGCGGCGATCAGGCCGGCCTCCAGCGCCTCGCGGACCTCCATCAGCTCGTACAGGCTCGGCTCGCCCTGGTGGTGGCGGACCGCGGCGCGGAAGGCGACGCCCTCGACGAACGGCTCCAGGGTGAGCGGGCCGACGTAGGTGCCGAAGCCGTGCCGGATCTCGACGATGCGCATGGCCTGCAGCGCCTTGAGCGCCTCGCGCACGGAGTTGCGGCTGACGTCGAGCAGGTCGACCAGTTCGGCCTCGGTGGGCAGCGGATCGCCCGGGACCAGTCTGCGCCGCAGGATCAACTGCTTGATCTGCGCCTGCACTTCCTCGGACATCGTCCCTCGCGCCATGGGTTCTCCCTCTCCCGCACGCAGCGCTGCCGCGCCGCCGACCCTCCCCCCACGCTCTTAAGGAGCAGGGGGACCCCATCCGACCCGCCCCCGCCGGGCCCGCGGATCCTTCCGACCGCCTGTGAACAGGTCTATTGTGCTCGACATAGGACATCCCATGTCCTATGTGTTCACGACCACCGGAGCAGCCCGCCATGGCCCTGCACACCCCCCTCCACGGCCCCCTCCACGGCGTCATCCCCCCGGTCTGCACCCCGCTCGACCCGCGGGGCGAGGTCGACACCGCCTCCCTGACGCGTCTGGTGCAGCACCTCGTCGCCGGCGGGGTGCACGGGCTGTTCGCCCTCGGCTCCACCGGCGAGGTCGCCTACCTCACCGACGACCGGCGGGCCACCGCCCTGGAGACCGTCATCAAGGCCGCGGACGGCCGGGTCCCGGTCCTCGCCGGCGTCATCGACACCACCACCCCGCGCGTCCTGGACCACGCCCGCGCCGCCGCCGCGCTCGGCGCCGACGCCCTGGTCGTCACCGCGCCGTTCTACACCCGCACCCACCCCCGGGAGATCGCCGCCCACTTCCGCCATCTGCGTGCGGCCGTGGACCGCCCGCTGTTCGCCTACGACATCCCGATGGCCGTGCCCAGCAGGCTCACCCCCACCGTGGTGCGCGAGCTGGCCGAGGACGGCACGCTGGCCGGGCTCAAGGACAGCAGCGGCGACGAGGGTGCGCTGCGCCGGCTGCTCGTGGCGCTCGGCGGCCGCACCGGCCGGCGCACCGGCCCGGCCCCCGGCTTCACCGTCCTCACCGGATCCGAACTCACCGTGGACGGCGCCCTGTTGGCCGGCGCTGACGGCGTCGTCCCGGGACTGGGCAACGTCGATCCGGCCGGCTACGTACGTCTCTACGAGGCGGCGCGGGCCGGCGACTGGGAGCGCGCGGCGGCCGAACAGGAGCGGCTGGTCGCGCTGTTCGGGATGGTCGACGCCGGCCCGGAGGCCGAGATGGGCCGCAGTTCCTCGGCGCTCGGCGCCTTCAAGGCGGCGCTGCGGCTCCTCGGCGTCATCGACCACGGCACCACCGCCTTTCCGCAGCTGCCGCTGAGCGAGGAGTCGGTGCGGGAGGTAGGACGTCGGCTGACCGCGGCCGGACTGACGCCGGTGGCCCGTACGGGTGACATGGCGTGAAGCGGTAACCAGGTGTCGGGGCGCTGCGGGAGGATCCGGGCCATGGATGCCGTACGGGTCGCCCTGCTGCGTGAGGTGCTCGCCGGGACCGAGTGGATCCAGGCCACCCGGCGGTTCGCCGGGTCGCTGCGCACCGCCGTCGCCCCGCACGGCGGCGGGCTGCTGCTGGTCGGCGGCGCCGACTACGAGCCCTGGCACCTGGCCGCCCATCTGGACGACGAGGCCGCCTGGTCGGGGCTGCCGGAGCTGTCGCCGACCCTGGTGCGGCACCGTGTCCCGGCCGGCGCCCCGGCCCATCTGTCCGTCGGCCCGGGCCGGCTGGCCGCGGCCGGACGCGGCGAGACACTGCTGGTCGTCGCGCCGGGCCGGCCGGGTGCGGACCTGCTGGAGCGGGTGCACGACGCCCGCCGCAACGGTGCCACGGTGCTCGCCCTGGACGGCGGCGACCGCGATCTGCACACGCTCGCGCACGACGCCCTGACCGCGTCGGCGCCCCTGACCGCGTCGGCGCCCCCGTCCGACGGCACCCCCGGCCCCGGCGCCGGCCCGGTTCCGGACACCACTCCCCACCCCGGGCCCGCCCCCGCCCCCGCCCCCGGCCCCGATCCCGAGGACGTCCGCTCCCAGGGCCTCGACCTCGATACGGTCCAGCATCTGGTGAGCGCGGCCGCCGGCGAGAACAGCCTGCCCGCTCCCCGCGGCCGCCGCCGCTTCCGCGACCGCCTGGCCCGCCTCGCCGACGAACTGACCGCTCCCCCGCCCCCACGCTGGTAGCCGGGTCGGGGGAGGGCGCGTCGGCCGAAAACCCTTTGCGGGCCCGCTCCCCGCGACGCACGATGGACCCTCGTGACCTCCGAGGACCCCCCACCGCCGCCCGCGCCGGCACCCCGGCGGCGGCTCACCTCCCTGCTGCCGGACCTGGTCCCCTGGCGTTCCTCGCGCGACTTCCGGCTGATGTGGTGCGCCGGCGCGATCACGGTCTTCGGCAGCTTCCTGACGTTCGTGGCGCTGCCGCTCCAGCTCAAACAGCTGACCGGCTCCACCGTCGCGGTCGGGGCGCTGGGCGCGGTGGAGCTGGTCCCGCTGATCGTCTTCGGGCTCTACGGCGGGGCGCTCGCCGACGCCGTGGACCGCCGCCGGCTGATCGTGGGAACCGAGGCCGCACTCGGTGTGATCGCCGCGGGGCTGCTGGCCAACAGCCTGCTGCCGCATCCGGCGGTCTGGCCGCTCTATGTGAGCGCGGCGGCGTCCAGCGCGCTCACGGGGCTGCAGCGCCCCGCGCTGGACGCGATCGTGCCGCGGATCGTCGGACACGACCAGCTCGCCGCGGCCGCCGCCCTGAACGCGCTGCGCTGGCAGGTCGGCGCGATCGCCGGTCCGGCGCTGGCCGGCGGGCTGCTCGCCTGGGCCGGCCCGTCCTGGGCGTACGGCGTCGACGCGGCCACCTACGCCGGGTCGCTGCTGCTGGCCCTGCGGCTGGCCCCGTCACCCGCCGCGCACGACGCCGAGAAGCCGTCGTTGCGCGCGATCGCCGAGGGCGCGCGCTACGCCTGGTCCCGCAAGGAGCTGCTGGGCACCTACGCGATCGACCTCGTCGCGATGCTCTTCGCCTTCCCGCTGGCGATCTTCCCGTTCCTCGCCGACGAGCTCGACGCACCCTGGGCGCTGGGCCTGATGTACGCGGCGCTGCCGGCCGGCTCGTGTCTGGTCAGCCTGACCAGCGGCTGGACCTCCCGGGTCCACCGGCAGGGGCGGGCGATCGCGCTGGCGGCGGCCGGCTGGGCGCTGGCCGTCGCCGCGGCCGGGCAGCTGCGCGACGTCTGGCTGGTGCTGCTCTGCCTCACGCTGGCCGGCTGCTGCGACATGATCAGCGGCATCTTCCGCTCGGCGCTGTGGAACCAGACCATCCCCGACGAGCTGCGCGGCCGGCTGGCCGGTATCGAGCTGCTGTCGTACTCGGCGGGCCCTCAGCTGGGCCAGGTGCGGGTCGGCTGTATGGCGGCCCTGACCGGGGTACGGGCCTCGGTGTCCCTGGGCGGTCTGCTGTGCTTCGCCGGGGTCGGGCTGCTCACGCTGGGCCTGCCGAAGCTGATGGCGTACGACGCGCGGACCGACGAGCACGCCCGCCGGATGCGGGAGCGCCGGGCCGCCGCCCCGGCCGCCCCCGAGGCCGGCGACGCCCTCACCGCCTAGGCGTACGCGCTCATTGCCCGGAGAGCGCGGGCGTACCCGGAGGGCGCGAGCAACGCCTGAAGGGACCGGGTCAGTCCTCCTCGCGGTCGCCGCCCTTCCCCATGTCGTGCCACTTGGGGTCGGTCTCCCACTCCACGTTCCGCTCGCGGGCGGTCTCCATGGCGTGTGCGGCCTCCTCACGGGTGCCGTACGGGCCGAAGCGGTCGGCGGCGCGGCACTGGGGGCCTTCCTCGACCGTGCCGTGCTTGAGGCAGTAGTACCACTCGCCCGGCTTTCCGACCGTCCGCCTCTTGAAGAGCGCCATCGCCGCCTCCTACTGGGGTGCTCCGTGCCACCATCCTGCCCGACGCCCCGCGGATACACTCGCTGGCATGTCTGGCCAGTCGCTTCTTGTCCCGGGGAAGATCTCCCCCACCCGTCCCGTCCCCGCCTCGATCCCGCGCCCCGAGTACGTCGGGAAGGATGCGCCCACGCCCTACACGGGGCCCGAGGTGCAGGACGCCGAAACGATCGAGCGGATGCGGATCGCCGGCCGGATCGCCGCCCAGGCGATGGCGGAGGCCGCCAAACACATCCAGCCCGGCGTGACGACCGACGAACTGGACCGGGTGGCCCATGAGTTCATGTGCGACCACGGCGCCTACCCGTCCACGCTCGGCTACCGCGGCTTCCCCAAGTCGCTGTGCTCCTCGCTCAACGAGGTCATCTGCCACGGCATCCCGGACTCCACCGTCCTCAAGGACGGTGACATCGTGAACCTGGACGTGACCGCGTACATCCACGGTGTGCACGGCGACAACAACGCCACGTACCTGTGCGGCGAGGTGGACGAGGAGTCCCGGCTGCTGGTCGAGCGCACGCAGGAGGCGCTCAACCGCGCGATCAAGGCGGTCAAGCCGGGCCGGCAGATCAACATCATCGGCCGGGTCATCGAGTCCTACGCCAAGCGCTTCGGCTACGGCGTGGTGCGTGACTTCACCGGTCACGGCATCAACTCGTCGTTCCACTCCGGCCTGATCGTTCCGCACTACGACAGTCCGCACCACACCACCGACATCAAGCCCGGCATGACGTTCACCATCGAGCCGATGCTGACGCTGGGCACGTACGAGTACGACATGTGGGCGGACGGCTGGACCGTGGTCACCAAGGACCGCAAGCGGACCGCGCAGTTCGAGCACACCCTGGTGGTCACGGAGACCGGCGCGGAGATCCTCACCCTTCCCTGACCGCGGGGGTGCGGGCGGGGCGGCCACGGCCTGACGGCCGCCTCGCGCGCGGGGCCCGGGCCTGGCAGAATTTTTACCGACAGCGCGTCGGAAAGGCCCCTACACTGATTTCCCGACACCGAGTCGGTATATGCCGGCCGCCCGCTCGCGCCCCTCGGCCCCGGAGGTCCGTCATGGCACCGTCCAGCCCGGCCCCGCACCGCTCCCCCGCCGTACCTGCCCCGTCCGCACCGCCCACCCCGTTCTCGGCGGTGATCCGGACCGCGTCCCACGCGCAGCACACGGAGGCCGAGAACTCCGCGTTCATGAGCGACCTCCTCGGCGGCCGGCTCGGCGTCACGGCGTACCGGCGCTACACCGAGCAGCTGTGGTTCGTCTACCGCGCCCTGGAGGACGCCACCGAGGCGCTGGCCGGCGACCCGGTGGCGGGCCCGTTCCTCCGTCCCGAGCTGGCCCGCACCCCCGAGCTGGAACGCGACCTCGCCCACCTCGGCGGCCCGTCCTGGCGGGAGGGCCTGCGGCCGCTGCCGGCCACCGCCGCCTACGCCGCGCGCGTCACGGACTGCGCCCACAACTGGCCGGCCGGCTATGTGGCGCACCACTACACCCGCTACCTCGGCGACCTCTCCGGCGGGCAGATCATCCGCGGCACCGCCGAGAAGACCTGGGGCTTCGCCCGCAAGGGCGACGGCGTCCGCTTCTACGTCTTCGCGGACATCACCAACCCCGCCGCCTTCAAGCGCACTTACCGCTCCTTGCTGGACGCGCTGCCGGTGGACGAGGTCGAGAAGCAGCGCGTGGTCGAGGAATGCCGCCACGCCTTCCGCCTGAACAGCGCGGTCTTCCAGGCACTGGGCGAGGAGTTCCCCCTCAGCGCGTAGGAACCCCGAACCCGCCGGCGCGGTCGCGTAGTTACGCCGCCACGCGCTGCACCCGGCCGCCGACCGCGACGGTGCCGTCCGGATGGACCCGGGTGAAGATCTGCGAGGCCGCGCCCTGATGGATCGTCAACGGGCGGGCCAGTTGGCGGGTGAGGAGCATGGCGGCGGCGCCGGTGGCCTCGTCCTCGGCGATGGCGTCGCCGCGCCGCGGGAAGCCGCGGGCGCGGACCGCTCCGGTGGTTTCGTCCCGCCAGGCCCAGGCATAGAGCCAGCCCTCCCCCGGCGGCGGGGTGGGCAGGGCGTCGACCTCCGCGACCGAGGCGTGGCGCTCGGTCCGGCGCGGCGGCACCCATTCCGGGCGGCCCCGGACCCAGGTGAGGTCGTCCTCGAAGCTCACCGCGACCTCGCCGGCCGGCGGGCGGAGGGTGCGCGGCGGCCGCCCCGTATCGCGCAGGAGCCAGGCCAGGCCGACGAGCGGGTGTCCGGCGAACGGGAGCCGGACGCTCGGCGTGTGGATGTCGACGACACCCTGGTCGGGGTCGTCGAGGAACACCGTTTCGCTGTAGCCGAGCCGGGCCGCGAGGGCGGCGCGTTCGGCGGGGTCGGGGAGCGCCGCGCCGTCCCGTACCACCGCCAGTTCATTGCCCCCGGCGCCGTTCGGTCCGCAGAACACCCGGAGTACGTCGTATGCGGTCATCGGGGCATTGAACCGCGGGGCCGGGTGAGACCGCGGGCCAGGGCCCGGCGCAGGCCGGCGCAGAGCACGCGGGCGCGGGTCGCGGTCGGCGGGAACGGCGTCATGGAGCACCCCCAGGGGCAAGCAATTTAGGCAAGGCTAACCTAAGTAGCCTGCGGGGGGATCTCTCCCCGCGGCGACGGACGGCGGAACGTGCCGGTCATGGGCGGGATCAAGAGTGGGCCCTTACCTTGACCGGCGCGTGACCGTTCCGTGATGCTCGGCGGACCGATCCGTGATGGGGCCGTTGCGCATGAGAGCGGGATCACTGGACAGGGTGGGCAGAAATAGGTAAGCCTCAGATAAGTTAGGGCCGCCTTAGTGGTGGCCCCGGCCATTGTTTACCGTTCCACTGCACCGTTTTTCGTTCTATCCCGCTTGGAGCCCTGTATGCGAGCCCTTCGCTCCTCCGCCGTCGCCGCCCTCGCCGCGGCCACGGCCGTCACCGCCGTCGCCGGCTGCGCCGCGAAGAACGACGGCAAGGGAGGCGGCAAGGGCACGGTCGACGTCACCGCCACCAACTCCAGCTGCGAGCTGTCGACCAAGGAGTTCCCGGCCGGGCACGTGCGGCTCTCGGTGGAGAACAAGGGCTCCAAGGTCACCGAGGTGTACGTCTACGCCCCGGGCGACCGGATCGTGACCGAGCGGGAGAACATCGGCCCCGGCACCCACACCGAGATCACCGCGGAGATCAAGGCCGGTTCGTACGAAATAGCCTGCAAGCCGGGCATGAAGGGCCACGGCATCCGGCAGAAGGTGACGGTCAGCGGCAAGAGCGCGACCGCCAAGCGCGACCCCAAGCTGGACGCCGCGGTCGCCGCGTACCGCAAGTACGTGCAGCAGCAGGCCGACGAGACGCTGCCGAAGGCCCAGAAGTTCGCCGACGCCGTCAAGGACGGCGACCTGGAGGCCGCGAAGAAGGCCTATGCGCTGTCCCGGATCGGCTGGGAGCGCACCGAGCCGGTCGCCGAGTCGTTCGGCGACATCGACCCCAAGGTCGACGTGCGGGCCGACGGCCTCTCCGACGGCCAGAAGTGGACCGGCTGGCACAAGCTGGAGAAGTCCCTGTGGGAGGAGAAGAAGATCTCCGGGGACGACAAGAAGCTGGCCGACCGGCTGATCACCGACCTCAAGGACTGGCAGAAGCGGGTCGGCAAGGCCGAGATCAGCCCCACCAGCATGGCCAACGGCGCCAAGGAGCTGCTCGACGAGGTCGCCACCGGCAAGGTCACCGGTGAGGAGGAGCGCTACAGCCACACCGACCTGGTCGACTTCCACGCCAACGTCGAGGGCGCCGAGAAGACCTACCAGCTGCTCAAGCCGGTCGTCACCAAGAACGAGCCGGCGCTCGCCAAGGAGCTGGACAAGCAGTTCGCGGCGATCCGCGCGCTGCTCGACGGCCACCGCGACGACAAG
Organism: Streptomyces sp. NPDC021749; assembly: GCF_040640655.1. Lineage (NCBI taxonomy): Bacteria > Bacillati > Actinomycetota > Actinomycetes > Kitasatosporales > Streptomycetaceae > Streptomyces > Streptomyces sp. NPDC021749. The sequence continues at coordinate 13,287 of NZ_JBFACE010000031.1, forward strand.
TCCGCCGACGGGTTCGTCTCGTACGACACGGTCGGCAAGGGTGACCGCAAGAAGCTCTCGGACGGCGTCAACGCGCTGGCCGAGCCGCTGTCGAAGCTGGCCGCCGCGGTGGCCACCGCCAAGTAGTCCGCCGCCGGGCAGGGGATCAGGATGACGCAGGACGAGGACGGTATGGCAGAGAAGACGGGCGACGCGGCCGCCGAGGGCGCCGCGGGCGAGCAGACCGGCAACGGGCGGGCGCCGTCGCGGCGTTCGCTGCTCGGCTGGGGTGGTGCCGGGCTGGCGCTCGGCGCGGTCGCGGCCGGCGGTACGGCCGCGGCGCTGCGGGCCGGCAACGACGTGCAGCCGGCCGGCGCGGACGCCACCGCGGGTGCCGCGGTGGCCTTCCACGGCACGCACCAGGCGGGCATCGCCAGCGCCGTCCAGGACCGGCTGCACTTCGCCGCGTTCGACGTCACCACCGACGACCGCGACGAGCTGATCGCCCTGCTCAAGGAGTGGACGAAGGCCGCCGCGCGGATGACGGCCGGTGACGCGGTCGGTGACGGCGCGGTCGGCGGGCTGGCGGAGGCGCCGCCGGACGACACCGGTGAGGCGCTCGGCCTGCCGCCGTCCCGGCTCACCCTCACCTTCGGCATCGGCCCGACGCTGTTCGAGAAGGACGGCAAGGACCGGTTCGGCATCAAGGACCGGCGGCCGGAAGCGCTGATCGACCTGCCGCAGTTCCCCGGCGACAACCTCGACAAGTCCCGCAGCGGCGGCGACCTGTGCGTCCAGGCGTGCGCGGACGACCCGCAGGTGGCGGTGCACGCCATCCGCAACCTCGCCCGGATCGGCTTCGGCAAGATCGCCATCCGCTGGTCGCAGCTCGGCTTCGGCAAGACGTCCTCGACGACCCCGGACGCCCAGACGCCGCGCAACATGATGGGCTTCAAGGACGGCACCCGGAACATCGCGGGCACCGACACCGCCGCGCTGGACAAGCACGTGTGGGTCGGCGACGGCGACGAGAAGGGCAAGGGCGGCTGGATGGCCGGCGGTTCGTACCTCGTCGCGCGCCGGATACGGATGCACATCGAGACCTGGGACCGCACCTCGCTCAAGGAGCAGGAGGACATCTTCGGCCGGAACAAGGGCGAGGGCGCCCCGGTCGGCCGGAAGAACGAGCGCGACGAGCCGCACCTGAAGTCGATGCTGCCGACCGCGCACGTCCGCCTCGCGCACCCCGACTCCAACGGCGGCGTCCGCATCCTGCGCCGCGGCTACTCCTTCACCGACGGCACGGACGGACTGGGCCGGCTGGACGCCGGACTGTTCTTCCTCGCCTACCAGCGCGACGTGCGGCACGGCTTCGTGCCGCTGCAGCAGAAGCTGTCGCAGAACGACGCGCTCAACGAGTACATCCAGCACGTGGGTTCCGCGGTCTTCGCGGTGCCGCCGGGCGTCCGGAACGCGGACGACTGGTGGGGCCGGGAGCTGTTCGCCTGACACCGCCGCCACCGAAGAGATCGCCGTCCGGCGCGGACGGCCGTATGAAGGAAGGGAAGGGACCGGCGTGTTCGGCAACTACCTGATCGGACTGCGTGAGGGGCTGGAGGCCAGCCTCGTCGTCTGCATCCTCATCGCCTATCTGGTCAAGACCGGCCGGCGGGAGGCGTTGCGTCCGGTCTGGCTCGGCATCTCGCTCGCCGTGGTGCTGTCGTTCGCGTTCGGGGCGGCGCTGCAGTTCGGCTCGCAGACCCTGACGTTCGAGGCGCAGGAGGCGCTCGGCGGTTCGCTGTCGATCATCGCGGTGGGCCTGGTGACGTGGATGGTCTTCTGGATGCGGCGCACCGCGCGGCACCTGAAGAAGGAGCTGCACGGCAAGCTGGACGCGGCGCTGCAGATGGGCACCGTCGCGCTGGTGGTCACCGCGTTCCTGTCGGTGGGCCGGGAGGGCCTGGAGACCGCGCTGTTCATCTGGACCGCCGCGCAGTCCGCGAACGACGGCGTACGGCCGCTGGTCGGCGCCCTGCTGGGGCTGGCCACCTCCGTGGTGCTGGGCTGGCTGTTCTACCGCGGTGCGGTGCGGATCAACCTCGCGAAGTTCTTCACCTGGACCGGCGGGATGCTGGTCGTGGTCGCGGCGGGCGTGCTGGCGTACGGCTTCCACGACCTGCAGGAGGCGGACGTGCTGCCGGGGCTGAGCTCCCAGGCGTTCGACATCAGCACGCAGATCCCGGCCGACAGCTGGTACGGCACGCTGCTGAAGGGCGTCTTCAACTTCCAGCCGGACCCGACCGTCCTTCAGGTCACGGTGTGGGCTCTGTATCTGATCCCCACGCTCGGCTTCTTCCTCGCCCCCGGTAGGGTTGCGCCGAATCGTGCCACCCCGGCGGCCGCCCCGTCCGCCCCGGTCGCCCCGAAGGAGCCCGAGCCCCATGACACGCAGGTCGCCGTTCCGGGTGCCCGCAACAGTGACGTCGGCAGCGACGGCGCTGGTGATACTGAGCGGGTGCATGACGGTGCACGGCGAGCGGGAGATGCTGCCGGCGGTGACGAAGGCTGACGGCGCCAAGGCGCTGCAGCGTTTCACCGACGGCTTCAACAAGGCCAGGCAGCAGCTCGATCCGGAGCTCAACACCTCGTTCGAGGGCGGCGCGCTGCTCGCCCTCGACCAGGCGGGGATAAAGGCGGCGCACGCGCTGAAGCCGCAGGGCGACCCGAACTACCCCACCCTGGCGTTCAAGGACGCGCACTTCACGATCCCCAAGCAGGTGGGCTGGCCGAAGTACTTCATCGCCGACGCGGCCAGCAACCGCAAGGCGGCGGACGGTTCGTACAGCCGCTGGTTCCTGGTGTTCAGCCGGAACGACATCAAGGAGAAGTGGCGGGCCGTCTACCTGGCGGAGTTCGCCGGCAACAAGGCGCCGGAGCTGAAGACGGACCAGGACGGCTTCGCGGAGGCGGTGCCGGCCGGCGGGAAGTCCGGGCTGGCGGTCGATCCGGGCAAGCTGAGCCGTACCTACGCCGACTACCTCAACACGGGCAAGGGCAGCGTCTTCGCGTCCGGCCCGAACACCGACGGCTGGCGGGCCCGGCGCGCCCGGGACACCAACCAGCCGGGCGCCCGCATCCTGTGGGAGGACACCGCGTCCGACTACCCGCCGGTGGCGCTGCGGACCACGGACGGCGGTGCGCTGGTGTTCTTCTCGACCTTCTACCACCAGCAGAAGACGGTCTCCGCGGGGTCGGTGATCACGGTGCCGGCGCAGCTGCAGGGCCTGATGGACGGGCCGGTGAAGAAGACCAACCGGATGGCCTTCACCACCGTCTCGGCGCAGACGGTGACGGTGCCGGCGAAGGGCTCCGGGGGCAAGATCACGGTGCTGAACCGGCGCGAGGCCAAGACGTCGGTCAAGCCGCTGTAGACCGTCGCACCCACCGGCGGCGGGACACGGCCGACGGGACGCGGACGACGGGATACGGACAAGGGGCCGCCGGGGTGTTTCCGGCGGCCCCTTGTCCGTACGGCGGGGACGTGAAAGGTGCGCGGACGCGCGGCGGTCAGCGGCCGATCGGCCACGCCGCGGTTTCGTGGTAGTGCTCGCGGTCGGCGCGCTCGTTGAACTCGGCACAGGCGTCGGTGAGCGACTCCAGCAGCGTCAGCGGGTCGGGCAGCGGGAGCTCGGGGCCGCGCAGCCAGGTCACCCCGGGCTGTTCGCCGGGGAGGGTCGAGGGCGGCAGGAGGACGTAGCTGCCGCGGCAGTGCCAGCGCAGGCCGGGATGCTCGTCCATGGTCTCGGGGTGGCAGTCCAGCTCGCACGGCCACCACTCGTCCTCGTCGTCCGGGGTGCCGCGGGTGGCGGTGAAGAACAGCATCCGGCCGTCGCCGAAGCCGCCGCCGCTGAGGGTGATCGGGCCGACCTCGATGCCGGCCGCCTCCAGCCGGCCGAGGGCGCTGCGGCCGGCCTCGACGGGTACGTCGAGGACGTCGTGGGCGATGCCGGTGGCGGTGATGAAGTTGGCCTGCGGGAGGGTGCGGACCCAGGCGGCGACCTTGTCGCGGTCGGTGGTGGCGACGGTCTGCCAGCCGAAGGAGATGGGGTGGCGGCCGGGGGTGGGACAGCCGATGCGTTCACAGGAGCAGCCGTAGCCCGAGGGGTGCGCCGCCGGGGCGATCGGGAAGCCCGCATCGGCCGCGGCCAGCAGCAGGTCCTCGCGGCCGCGCGCGGCAACCGATCCCGTGTCCGTATCGCCGCCGTCCGATCCGCTCTTCGGCCGGCGCAGCCACTGGGAGAACCTGCTCTTGCGTTCCATCTATCCCCTCACTTCGAGCGGTGGTCTGGGATCAATGCTGCCACCATCCTGCGCTCGGGGTGACCGGTGTGCGGATCCGGGGTGAACGGAAGGGGGGCGAAGACCGGCATTTCCGGGCATCACCGACAGGTCACCGCGTACGCCCGGCGCTCGCCCGGCCGGGTCAGTCCCGCGGGCGCAGACCACGCAATGCCTGGTCGACGAGGGTGTCGACGAAGGCGTGGGTCAATTCGCCGGTCCGCATCAGCCAACGCTGTGAGAAGGGACTCAGCACCATCTCGGCGGCCACCCGTACGTCGATGTCCGCGGCCACCTCGCCGGCCTCCTGGGCCCGCCGCATCCGGTCGGCGTAGACCTGGATGCCGGGCTCCATCAGCCGGGCGACGAAGGTGCGGGAGAGCCCCTCGTCGCTCGCGCCGGCCGCGGCCAGGGCGCGGTAGGGGGCCTGGAAGGCGTGGTCGTTGAACTCGTCGGCGGTCGCGCGGAGCACGGCCTTGAGGTCGGCGGCGAGATCACCGGTGTCCGGGAGGCCCTTTTCGTAGTCCTCGCCGACGCCGGCGGTGAAGGCGTCCAGGAGGACCGCGGCCTTGGAGGGCCACCAGCGGTAGATGGTCTGTTTGCCGACGCCGGCCCGGGAGGCGATGCCCTCGATCGTGAGCTTGTCGTAGCCGACCTCGCCGACCAGGGCGAGCGCGGCATCGAAGATCGCCTGCCGGGAGCGCTCACTGCGGCGGGAGGAGTCGGGGGTCTTGGCACCGGAGGCGCCGGCGGAGGGGGCTGAGGTAGGGGCCATGCGAGGAGTGTAGTGCGACACCTAGGCGAGACGTATCGTCTTGACGAGACGACTCGTCTCGCACACAATGGGTCGGGCGAGACGAAACGTCTCGCTGCGTCGGTCTACGGAGGAGGAGCCCATGAGCAAGGGCAGCGGAGACGGCATGCTCGGCGTCGGAGGCGCCCGCAACAAGCTGTCGCGCGGAGCGCTGCGCGGCGGCGCCGGCGGCGGCCGGGGCGGCAAGGACCGCGCCCGGGCGGAGGCCCAACGGCAGGAGCTGCTGCGCAAGTTCCAGGAACGGGCAGCCGGAAGAGAATGAGACCACCAGGGCCCGGCGCGCTCAGGCGCCGGGCCAGCTGTCACCCCAGGCGGCGTCCCGGGCCTCGCGGTACTGGGTGCCGTGGCGCTTGGTGACGGTGGTGCGCTGCAGCCCCTCCTCCGCGGTGCACAGGTCGAGGAGGACCTGGCCCTTGCGGAGCTGGGGTTTGCGGACGATCCGGGCGGCGGCGGGACCGGCCGGGAGGCGGGTCGCGGCGACGTAGGCGAACTTCTCGTCCTCGTACGGGAGCGCGCCGCCCTTGACCTGGCGGTGGAGGGAGGAGCGGCTGACCCGGGCCGAGAAGTGGCACCAGTCCTCCCCCACGACGATGGGGCAGGTCCCGGCGTGCGGACAGGGGGCGACGATCCGCAGGCCGGCCTCGATGAGCTGGTCGCGGGCCTCGCGGATGCGGAGGTAGCCGTCGGGGGTGCCCGGTTCGATCAGGACGACGGCGGTGGCGGTGGCGGCCGCGGCGACCACCGCGCGACGGTCCTCGGGGCGGAGTTCGCCGAGCACGTAGGAGACGGTGACCAGGTCCGTGCCCTCGGGGACGGTCAGGCCGGCGCCGATGGTGCCGCGGCGCCAGGTGATGTCCGGGAGGATGCCCTCCGCGAGTTCGGCGCCAAGGTCCAGGGCCGGCTGGGCCCAGTCCAGGACGGTGCTGTGGTGGCCCTGCCAGAGGGCGGCGGTGGCCCAGGTCGCGGCGCCGGTGCCGCCGCCGATGTCGAGGTGGGTGGCCGGGGACCAGTCCGGGACGCGGACGGCGAAGGCGGTCAGCGCGGCGCGCACCGCCTCGAAGGTGGCCGGCATGCGGTAGGCGGCGTAGGCGGCCACGTCCGCGCGGTCGCGGAGGACCGGGGCGTCGGTGGGGGTGCGCCCCCGGTAGTTGGCGATCAGCCGGTCGACGGCCTGCGCGGCCTGCTTGGGCGGCAGGCCGTCGAGCAGGCCGGCCAGTGCGGCGCGCAATTCGTCGTGCATCGACGAAATTCTACGTACGTTTTCGGCTCGCCCGCCGTGGGGGCCGGGGTTCTTCCGCCGTCGGCGGGCGTGGGGGTTCGGGGCGGGGGCGCTCGCCTTCGCTCTGGTGCCGGGTGTGGTCCTCAACCCCGCCCCGCCGAAGGCGGACAAGACGGCAACCCCCACGGCGGGAGAGCCGGCCACGTACGGCGCGCCTCAGCCGGCCGCCCGCGCAAGACACGTCGCGGCCGCCGCCCGCGGCCCGCTGCCGCCGGTGCGGCGGCGGGGGTGGACCGTGTTGGCGAGGAGGATCAGGAAGGTGTCGGTGGCGCGGTCCAGGACGAGGCTGGTGCCGGTGAAGCCGGTGTGCCCGGCCGCGCCGCGGCCCGCCAGCTCGCCCATGAAGTACGGCTGGTCCACGACGAAACCGAGGCCCGGCGGGTCGAGCAGGGCGTCGACCGCGGCGGGCCCCAGGATCCGGGTGGTGCCGTAGGCGCCGCCGTTGAGCAGGGTGCGGCACAGCACGGCCAGGTCCTGGGCGGTGGAGAACAGGCCCGCGTGGCCGGCCACCCCGCCCAGCGCCCAGGCGTTCTCGTCGTGCACCTCGCCGCGGAGCATGCCGCGGTCCGCCTTGGCCCAGGGCCGCCGCTGGTCCTCGGTCGCCGCCACGCCGTGCGGCGCCAGCGGCCCGTAGCGGGTGGAGGTCATGCCGAGCGGGCCGGTGATCTGCTCGCGGACCAGCGCATCCAGGCGGCGCCCGGTGCACCGCTCCAGGATCAGCGCCAGGGCGATGAGGTTGAGGTCGGAGTAGCGGTAGCCGGTGCCGGTGCCGCCGCTGGGGGCCGCCGCCTCCCGCCACAGCAGCGCCAGTTGGGCGGCCCGGCCGACGTGGTCGTAGAAGGGGAGCTCGGGGGCGAGCCCGGAGGTGTGGGTGAGCAGCTGCCGGACGGTGCGGCCGGGGGCGAACGCCGGCAGGTGGTCCCGGACCTCGTCGTCGAGGGAGAGCCGGCCGCGTTCGGCCAGCTGGACGGCGGCGACGGCGGTGAAGAGCTTGGTGAGCGAGGCCAGGTCGAAGACGGTGCCGGCCCGCATCGGCTCCCACAGGTCGCGGGGCAGGTCCAGGCCGCGGTCCTGCTCCGGGTCGTAGGCCCGGTAGCGCTGCGCCCAGCCGGCGGCCTCCTCGGCGACCACGACCGGGCCGCGGCCGGCCAGCACCACGACCCCGGGGCTCCACGGCGGCCGCCCCTCGGGAATCGCCCGCACCCCGCGCACCAGCCGCTCGACCCAGGCGGGGTCCAGTCCCGCCCGGGCCGGGGTGCCCGAGGTGAGTCGCGGTGCGTTCAGAGTGCGGTCCTCCCGCCGGAGCTGCTCTCCCCCTTACGCTGCCACGGACGGCACAGTCCCAGGAAGCTCCCGAGCGCCAATACAGCGCAGGCGAGCTGGACGAGTGCCATCGGTACGGCCGTGCGCTCGCCCGCGATGCCCACCAGCGGCGACGCCACCGAGCCGAGGAGGAAGGTCGAGGTGCCCAGCAGGGCGGAGGCGGAGCCGGCCGCGTGCGGGGTGCGCAGCAGCGCCAGGGTGTTGGTGCTCGGCATGACCAGGCCCATCGCGGACATCAGCACGAACAGTCCGGCGGCCGTCGGGAGGAGCCCGACGTGCCCGAAGACGCCGGAGGACATCAGCAGCAGCGCGGTCGCGGCGAGCGCGATCACGGCCAGGCCGGTGCCCAGCACCTTGTCCAGGGCGACCCGGCCGACCAGGACCTTGCCGTTGAGCTGGCCGACCGCCACCAGGCCGACGGAGTTGATGCCGAACAGCAGGCTGAAGACCTGCGGGGAGGCGCCGTAGATCTCCTGGACGACGAACGGCGAGGCCGAGATGTATGCGAAGAGGGCGGCGAAGGCGAAGGCGCCGACGAGGAGGTAGCCGGAGAAGACCCGGTCGGCGAGGAGGCCGCGCATGGTGCGCAGGGCCTCGCCGAGACCGCCGGCCTGCCGCCGGGCGGGCGGCAGGGTCTCCGCCAGGCGGCGCCAGACCAGGAGGGTGAGGGCGAGGCCGACGGCGGTCAGGGCGACGAAGACGCCGCGCCAGTCGGTGATCTGCAGGATCTGCCCCCCGATGAGCGGGGCGACGACCGGCGCCACCCCGGAGATCAGCATCAGGGTGGAGAAGAACCGCGCCATCGCCACCCCGTCGTAGAGGTCGCGCACCACGGCGCGGGCGATCACGATGCCGGCGGCGCCCGCCAGCCCCTGCAACAGCCGGAAGGCGATGAGGAGTTCGGCGTTGGTGGCGACCGCGCACAGGGCGGTGGCCAGGACGTAGACGACCATGCCGGCCAGCAGCGGGCGGCGGCGCCCCCACTTGTCGCTCATCGGGCCGACGATCATCTGGCCCAGCGCCATGCCGGCGAGGCAGGTGGTGAGGGTGAGCTGGACGGTGGCGGCCGGGCTGTGCAGCGCGGCGGTGACCTGCGGCAGGGCGGGCAGGTACATGTCCATGGAGAGCGGCGGGACCGCGGTGAGGCCGCCGAGGACGAGGGTGACGAGGAGGCCGGTGCGGCGGGACGCGGCGGGAGGGGGTGCTGCTGCCGCGTCCCGCCCGGCTATCGCGGGGGTGTCCGAAGGGTCGGCCGGTCTGGTGCCGGGCTCCGTCATGTGCGTCTCCATGGGTCGTTGGGCCGAACCATGGTGTCATGAGCAGGGCGGGTTACGGCCCCTTACCGGGTGCGCAATTGGACCTAGGACCGCGGTCCCGGCCGGCGGTCCGGCCGGGGCCCGCGGTCAGGGCATCAGGCGGGCTTGAGGCCCGGGTTGCCCGCCTCGGTGACGAAGGACGCGGCCGTGCTCACCGGTGCGCCGGGGGTGGTGACGGCGGACACCGTCCGGTAGTCGCCGCGGGCGGTGTCCCGGTCCAGGGTGACCGTCACATAGCCGCGGCGGCCGTTGTAGAACTTCATGTGCGGGTTGGCGGCCATGTACGTGCTCCAGTTGGCGGGCTTGTCCGCACCGTCCTTGCCGCTGGCGATCGAGGAGGTGACGAACTCCACACCCGCGGTGCGCGATCCGGGATCCGCGAAGTCCTTCTTGATGTCGAAGGCGTAGTGGACGTGCACATCACCGGTGAGCACGACGAGGTTGTCCACCCCGGCCGACTCCGCGCCCGCCAGCACCCGCGCGCGGGAGGCCGGATAGCCGTCCCAGGCGTCCATGCTGACCTGGTAGCCGGGACCGGTGGCGTTGCGCCGCTCGGAGAACGTGACCTGCTGCGGAAGTACGTTCCAGCGGGCGGTGGACTGCCGCCAGCCGTCGATCAGCCAGCGCTCCTGGGTGGCGCCGGTCAGGGTGCGCTTCGGGTCGTCGGACTCCGGGCCGGGCGCGTGCCAGCCGTCGCCGTACGCCTGGTCGGAGCGGTACTGGCGGGTGTCCAGGATGTCGAACTGGGCCAGCTGCCCGTAGTGGAGGCGGCGGTAGAGCCGGGCGTCCGGGCCGTGCGGCCGCTGCGGACGGCGCAGCGGCTGGTTCTCCCAGTACGCGCGGTAGGCGGCGGCCCGGCGGACCAGGAACTCGGCGGGCGGGAGGTCGTCCTCGCTGGTGTCGGAGGCGTAGTTGTTCTCCACCTCGTGGTCGTCCCAGGTGACGATGAAGGGGTGGGCGGCGTGCGCGGCCTGGAGGTCCGGGTCGGACTTGTAGAGGGCGTAGCGCAGCCGGTAGTCCTCCAGCGTGACCGTCTCGCGGCGGAAGTGGTCGGGCAGCGTGCGGTCGGTGTATTTGCGGGCGCCGCCGGCCGCGTCGACCGGGTACTCGTAGAGGTAGTCGCCGAGGTGGAAGACGACGTCGAGGTCCTCCTCCGCCAGGTGCCGGTAGGCGGTGAAGTAGCCGTCGTGGTAGGCCTGGCAGGAGACCGCGGCGAGCTTCAGCCGGGAGAGGTGGGCGCCGCGGGCGGGTGCGGTGCGGGTGCGGCCGACCGGGCTGATCCAGTTGCCGGCCCGGAAGCGGTAGTAGTAGACGCGGTCCGGCGCCAGACCGGTGGGCTCGATGTGCACGGAGTGGTTGAACTCCGGGTGCGCGTCGGCCCGGCCGCGCCCCGCGAGCCGCGAGAAGCGCTCGTCGTAGGCGACCTCCCAGCGGACCGTGACTCTGCCGTCCGGCATGCCTCCCCCACTCTCACCTTCGTTCGAGCGGGGGGACCCCCATCCCGGCTCGTACGGGCGCGGGGCGAGGCGGGTCCACAGCACGACCGAGCCGGGCTGCGGGTCGCCGGAGGCGACGCCGAGGGTGAAGGGGTTCTCGGTGATCTTCCGGGCGTCGGCCTCGGCGGCGTGCGCGGCGCCGGCGGCCGGTACGTTGGCCGTGAAGGCGAGCGCGGCGGCGGCCCCGGTGGCGGTGAGGAAACGGCGCCGGCCGACGTGTGCTGCGGCGCCTGCCGGCGCGAGTTGGGTTTCGAGCGCGCGGAGCGCACCAGAAGCCCTGATCTCCTGCTCGTACGGTGCGGTGTGCGTCATCTGGCCCTCCCCTGGCGGCGGTTGTGCCGACGATTGGACGGCCGCGGGACGGCGGGCCGCTGACCCGTGTACGACGCAGGCATGACGGCTCGATGATGGTTGGTCCGGCACCGGACGCTGCCGGACAATCACGGCAGGCGGCACGCACCACCGGCTCTCCGTAGGATTCGGGACATGGCTGAACTGATGGCGCGTGACGGCACCTGGACCTTCGACGGAGAGGGCATACGCATCGTGCCGGGGCGCGAGCGCGGGGTGCACAAACTCCGCCAGGAACTGGGCGAGTTCACGGTCCCGCTGACCGCGCTGGCCGGCATCGCCCACGAACCGGGCCGCAAGGGCGGCCGGCTCCGGCTGCGGCTGCGGGACGGCGCTGACCCGCTGCTCCAGGTCACCGGCGGCGGGCTGTCGGACGACGCGAATCCGTATCAGGTCGCCGTGGACGCCGCGCGGGTGGACGTCGCCGAGTACTTCGTGGACTCGGTCCGGCAGGCCCTGTTGCTGGAGCAGGTGCCGGACGGGCCCTGCGACCGCTATCTGCTGCCCGGCCCCTCGATACCGCTCACGGCTGCCGGGGTGGACGGCGTCGCCACCTTCGACGGGGAACGGGTGCGCCTGGAGTGGCGCTGGAACACCAGTGAGACCAAGCGGCAATGGGGTCCGCAGGACTACGCCCTGAGCGACCTCGAAGCAGTGGAGTGGCGCCCGCCGGTCGGCCTGGAGTCCGGCTTCCTGCGCTTCCGTCCGCACGGCGCGAAGGAACGGCTCAAGCCGGATCACGACCCGCACTCCATCGAACTGTGGGGATTCAAGAAGGAGAGCGGCACCACCGCGCTGCTGGCGGCCGCGGTCACCGCGCGGCTGCCGCACCCGTCGGCGCCCGCCGCCCCGGCCCTTCCCACGGCCGCTCCGGCCGTCCCCGCCGCCTCCGCACCGCAGCCCGCGGCCGCCACCCCGGCCGCCGCCCCCGCCGTCCCCGCCGACGACCACGACGCGCTGCTGCGCCGGCTGCGGGAACTGGGCGAGCTGCACCGCGACGGCATCCTGACCGACGAGGAGTTCGCCGCCACGAAGGCGGCGGTGCTGCGGCGCTTCGACACCGGCGGCTGAGTCGGCCGCGGCGGGCGCCCGGTTCGCTCCCCACCGCCGTTTACGCTGCCGACATGGCACAGAACACACAGCGGGCAGGGGCAGCACAGGCGACGCCGGCGGCGCGGGCCGGGCACGTGGGCGGCACGGCGACCGCGCCCCGGCCCACACTGCCGGCACCGGCCACACGGGGCGGGCAGACCCCGCAGACCGCGGCAGCGGCCCAGGAGGCACGGGAGGGCGGTGCGGCGCCCCGTAAGGTCGCGGTGGTCACCGGCGCCGGATCCGGCATCGGGCGGGCGGTCGCCCAGGCACTGATCCGCGCCAACTGGTCGGTGGCACTGGCCGGGCGGCGCGCCGAGGCCCTGGCGGAGACCGCCCGGCTGGCCGGTCTGACCGAGCCGACCAGCCCCGCGGTCGTCACCGTGCCGACCGACGTCACCCGCCCCGAACAGGTCGACGCGCTGTTCGCGGCGGTCCGTGACCGGTTCGGCCGGCTCGACCTGCTCTTCAACAACGCCGGCACCTTCGGCAAGGCGGTGCCGCTCACCGAGCTCTCGTACGACGACTGGCGCGCGGTGGTCGAGGTCAACCTCACCGGTGCGTTCCTCTGCGCCCAGGCCGCGTTCCGCACCATGAAGGAGCAGGAACCGCAGGGCGGCCGGATCATCAACAACGGCTCGGTCTCCGCCCATGTCCCGCGGCCGCACTCCGTCGCGTACACCGCCACCAAGCACGCGATCACCGGGCTGACCAAGTCGCTGTCGCTGGACGGCCGTCCGTACCGCATCGCCTGCGGCCAGATCGACATCGGCAACGCGGCCACCGAGATGACCGGCCGGATGCAGACCGGCACCCTGCAGGCGAACGGGCAGACGGCGGTGGAGCCGGTGATGGACGCCGCGGACGTGGCACGGACGGTGGTGCACATGGCGGAGCTGCCGCTGGAGGCCAATGTGCAGTTCGCGACGGTGATGGCCACCGCCATGCCCTACATCGGCCGGGGCTGACCGACCGTCAGGCCCGGCATCGGCTCACAAGCCGGTCACCGGACCGTTTCCGTCCGACCCCTGCCCTCCGGTCGCTTCCGGTGGCACGCTTACCTCTCACCGCACCACTCGTCTGCCGGGCCGCCCCCGCGGCGGTCCTCCCCCAGGCTCTCAAGGAGCAGGGGGACCCCCACCCGGCCGCGCGCGCCCGGCGTGCGCGGCCCCCGCAGAAGGAGTTACGCGTGAGACGAAACGACCGTGGCAGCACGGCAGTTGACGGCATAGCGTCGCCGCGTCCGGCGCGCGGGTCCCGGGCCGTCCTCGGCACCCTGACCGCCGCCGGTACGCTGCTGGCCCTGCTGCTCCCCACCGGCCCGGCCGGCGCCGCCACCCCGCAGGACTCCCACCGCTCCCTCACCCCGCAGCGCACCGCCGCCGCCTTCTGGACCGCGGCGCGGATGCGGTCCGCCACCCCGCTCGACCTCGCCGCACCGGCGCGGCAGCACCGCGCCGCGGTCCCGCGCAGCGCCCCGCTCACCGTGCGGCCGACGCTCCCCCGGCTGCCCGGACTGCCGTCCCTGCCCGTACCGCGGCCCACCGCCGCCGCCCAGCCCGGCGGGCCGTGGACCGGCGGGGGCGCGGTCACCAAGACCGCGGGCCGGGTGTTCTTCACCTACCAGGGCCGTAATGCCTCCTGCTCCGGCGACGCGGTGACCAGCGCGAACAAGAGCACCGTGATCACCGCCGGGCACTGCGTGAAGCTGCAGGGCGCCTGGCACACCAACTGGGTCTTCGTGCCCGGCTACCACGACGGCCAGGCCCCGTACGGCAAGTGGCCGGCCGCCAAGACGCTCTCCACCCCGCAGTGGACGGCGAGCGAGGACATGAACTACGACGTCGGCGCGGCGGTCGTCACCCCGCTCGACGGCAAGAAGCTCACCGACGTCGTCGGCGGGCAGGGCCTGTCGTTCAACTCGGGCTACAACAAGACGATGTACGCCTTCGGCTATCCGGCGGCGGCCCCGTACGACGGCACCAAGCTGATCTACTGCAGCGGCACCACCATGAAGGACCCGCTGTTCTCCAACGACCACGGTCTGTCCTGCAACATGACCGGCGGTTCCAGCGGCGGCCCGTGGTTCACCTCGTTCGACGAGAAGACCGGCACCGGGCTGCAGTCCTCGGTGAACAGCTTCGGCTACCAGTTCCTGCCCAACACCATGTTCGGTCCGTACTTCGGCGACGACGCCAAGAACCTGTACAACTCGGCACAGGCGTCCTGACCGAAGGATCCGCTCCCTGACCGACCGATCGACCGGCCGTACGGCGGCGCGCTCCCCGGCCGCCGCCGTACGGCCACCGGCCCGGCTACTCCCCGTCCACTCCACCGGACATCACGGCCCAGCCGACGCCGTCGTAACCGCCGGCGACCAGCGCCGAGGCCACCACGACCAGCGCGACCAGCGCGCCGAAGATCAGGAACGGGCGTGCTCCGTAGAGGAGTCGGCGGCTGCGCCCGGCTCCCCGCCCGGTGCGCGTCCGCTGCCGCTGCGGTCCCAGGGCCCCGGGGCCCATACCGCGCCGCCACCCCAGGGACCGGCTGATCCGCCGCTTCCAATACACCATCCGGTAGTAGTGCTTGAGCACCGCCGCCCCCACCCGTACGCCCGCCCCGTACACCCATTCGAAGGAAATCCCCCCGAGAGTACCGGCCGCGGGACCGCTCCGCCGCACGATCGGACAAGGCGGCGGAGCGGCCCGGCGGGTCAGCGGGTCAGGGGGGCAGCGGGCCAGCGGGTCGGCGACTCAGGGGGTCACCATCTCCCGCAGGGAGGCGAGGAGTTCGGTGCCGTTCGGGACGCCCAGACCGGTACAGGCGTCCCAGCCGGGGGCGGCGTCGAAGTCACCGTTGCTGCCCACCGTGACGTCACGGAAGCCGCGGGCGGTGTGCCCGGGGGTGGCACCGGCGTACAGCAGCGGGTGCAGCATGCCGAGCGGGCGGCCGAGCGCCTCGACCAGACGGCAGGTCAGCGCCGCCCAGAGCGGGGCGACGGCACTGGTGCCGCCGATCACCGAGCGGTGGCCGTCCACCAGCACCTCGTAGCCGGTGTCCGGAGCGGCGACGCCGGAGACGTCCGGCAGACCGCGGCCCGGGCCGCTGCCGTTGTGCGGCACACCGGCCGTGGTCTGCCAGGGCGGCAGCGGGAACGCCTCGCTGACGCCGCCACCGGTGGCGCCCCCGCCGTCGCCGCCCCACACCACTTCGCTGCGCACCAGACCGGAGTCCGGGTCGGCGTCCAGGCGGGTGCCGCCGCAGGCCAGCGCGTGCGGGCTGGAGGCCGGGAAGTCGGTGTGCGGGCGGCCGTCGGGGACGCCGTCGCTGCTGCCGTCGTCGCCGGCCGCGGCACACACCGTCACACCCAGCGCCGCGGCGTCGGCCAGCGCCTCGTCGAACACGGCGCGGGCCTGGTCGGTCCAGAACGGCTCGGCGGCGCCCCAGCTGATGCTCAGCGCGGCCGGGGTCGGGGTGTCGTGGATCGCCTGGGTCACCGCGTTGACGAAGCCCTGGTCGGTGTTGTGCGCGAAGTACACCTTCTGCTCGGCGCCGGGCGCCAGCGCACCGGCGACCTCGATGTCCAGCAGGACCTCGCCGTCGGCACCGTGCGGGTCCCCGGTCGGCCGGTTGTGGGCGGTGCCGACGCTGACCGCCGTCACCTTGGGCATCTTGGGCAGCCCGAGCGACCGGAAGTACTCGTCCAGCTCGCCCTGGGTGAATCCCCCGCCGAGTTCGATGATCGCCAGCGTCTGGCCGGTGCCGTCGGTGTCCGGCGGGAACTGGTACACGCCGGCCAGCTGCGAGGGCTTGTACGAGGTCCGGTGGGCCTGGGCCCGGGCATGCCGGACGTGCGGGCGTGCCTGCGGACGGTCGTCCAGCCCGAGCACCGCCACGACCACGCCGTCCAGCTCGGCGGGCAGCTGCAGCGGGCCCTCGCGGTGCCGGTGCTCGACGAGCTCACCGTGGGTGGGGTCGGGGCTGGCCACCCGGGTCAGCCGGGTGCCGAACGCGGCGGCCATCGCGTCCACGGTGCCGGACACCTTCATCCGCCGGGACGCCAGGTCGACCTCGTTGACGTCGACACCGTGGCGGCCCAGCACCTCGCGCACCCGGTCGGCGTCGGCCTGGTCGGCGCCGTACCGCTGCGCCAGCTCGGCCTGCGAGATGGTGTCCGGCCCGGTGATCAGGTCCCGAGGGACCTCGGCCCGGCGGCGCAGCATGAGGGTGGCGTGGACGGGTTCGGATCCGTCGAGGGAACCGGCGGGGCGCGCCTTGGGCGCAGCGGCCCGTTCACTGCCAGGAATGGGGACAAATCGTTCATTCATAGCACAAAGTATCGACCCGATCACGCCACGTTCGCATGTCGAGCGAGGGTGGGCCCGGTTGGGTGGCACGGGCAGGTCGGGCGTGCGGGCCGGTTGGGTGGCGTGGGGCGATCGGGCGTGCGGGCCTGTCAGGTGGTGTGGGTGATCGGGTGTGCGGGCCGGTTGGGTGGCGTGGGGCGCGGGTCGGGGCCGCGGCCGCCGGTCCGGCGTAGGGTGCCGCCGGGAGGACCGCGATGCGAAAGATCGTCCATTACGCACGGCACGGCGACGCCGAGGTGGCCTGACCGGCGCCGGAACACCGGTGCCGGAATACTGGCGGCGGAACACCGGCGCCGGATCACCGGCGCCGGACCACTGGTGCCGGATCACTGGTGCCGGATCACCGGTGCCCGCACTCTCCCCCCCCTGCACGCGGCCAGGTCAGGTGCGGGGCCGGTCCCGGCAGGAGAGGGCGTCGATGGTCTCGGCGCGCGGCCGGTAGTCGGTTTCCCAGGTCGGATCGGCCTTCGGGATCGACCACAGTGACGTCGAGAAGTCGTGGCTCCAGTTGTTGCTGTTGACGTAGTCCCGCAGCGCGTCGCGCAGCCGCAGACAGTCCTTGCGGTGCCCTTTGGCCATCGCGATGCCGTAGTGGTTGACGGAGCCGTAGGTGAGGTCCGGGACGACCTTGAGGTCCGGGTTCTCCTGCGTGAAGCCGTACAGGATCATCTGGTCGGTCGAGACCGCGTCGGCCACCTTCCTGACCTTGAGGTCGGTGATGCAACTCGACGCGTCCGGCCGCTCGTAGACCGCGATCCGCGCGTACTCCGGCCCCTCCAGCGTGGTGGCGGAGGTCGTCCCCGGCCAGGTGCAGACGCGCTTGCCGAAGAGGTCCTCGGGCTTGCGGATCCGCCGGTCGTTCTTGCGGACCATGATCCCCTGGTACGTGGACGCGTACGGGCCCGCGAAGTCCAGCGTCTTCATCCGGTCGACGGTGATCGAGAACGTCGCCACGACCAGGTCCTTCTTCTTCTCGGTGAGCACCGCGCCGCGGTCCTCCGACGGCACGATGCCGAAGTCCGGCTCCGCGCCGACCGCGTTGAGGAGCTGCCGGGCGACGGTGATGTCGAAGCCGGAGAACTTGTAGGTGTGGACGACACCCGTACCTGGTTGGTCGTTCTTGGCGCCGACCGACACCCGGCCGCCCGCGAAGAGCGAGGGCGGCTCGGAGGAACCGCAGGCGGTCGCCACGAGTGCGGTGAGCGCGAGCAGGGCCGCACCCGGGAGCGCCTTGCGACGAAGGGCTTTCGGCGGTCGGACGGTGTTCCTGGCTCGGTCGGTTCTCATCGGTCTCCCCCGTTCCGACGGTTACTGCTTCTTACGGGCTCTGCGTCACTCCGTGGCGTCCGGCGGCGCTGGCGGTGCGTCAGTGCCGGCCGGCGGCGCTGACGGGGCGTCACCGGTCATGCAGCACCGCACCGACCGTCCGTACGTCCATCCGGCAGCCGCGGCCGGTGTGCAGCCGGACGCCGATCGTCACCGTGGTGGTCCGCGCTCCCAGGGCGAGGTCGACGGTGCCGCCGGGCCGGATGTCCGCGGTCCGCTCCCCGACGCCCGCGGTGAGCAGCGAGAGCGTGGCACGGGTGTCCGGCAGGCAGGTCGGACCGGCCGGGTCGTGGTCGGTGATGTCCAGCGTCAGCCGCAGCGCGTTGCGCGGCTCCGCCAGGGCGCGGGCGTCGAGCCGGAGGGTGAGCGTGCGGTGCGCGGCGTCGTCCAGCGGCTGGCTGCCCTCCGCACGGACCTGCCCGGTCACGTCGATCTCGCCGTGCGTCCGGACGCTCTGGAAGGCCAGCCAGCCACCGACCGTGGCCAATACGGAGACCAGGGACAGCACACCGGCCAGCCGGGCGTCGCGCGGGCTGCGGTCGAGGACGCGGGCCGCGGCGGTGAGCACCGACAGACCGGTGAGCAGACCCCAGAGGGTGTACTGGCGGGCCGGTCCGTCCGGCCAGTCGGTGCCGGCGACCACCACGGCGGCGCAGGCCAGCAGCAGCGGCAGCCAGCGGGCGCTGGGGTGCATCACCCACTTGATGAACACGTTCTTGATGTCGTTGGCCGCGATGGAGTGAGCGCCGTGCGAGGTCGCGCTGTGGTGGACGTCGCCGCGGCCCGCCGGGCGGCTCATGAACCGTTCCGGGTGTCCGTGCTGCCTCCCATGTGGATGTCGCCGTGGATCTCACCGGCCGCGATCGAGCCCTGGCCGGTCGCGGTGACGTGGTGGTGGACGGTACGGCCGCCCGCGGACGGCGCGAGCCGGTCGATCTGCCGCAGCAGTCGGGGCCCGTCGCGCCGGTCGGCGGGCTCCGCCAGCCAGGCGGCCACCGCCTCGGCCAGCAGCCGGCGCTCGTCGTCGCCGAGGGCCGCCAGCAGCCCGTCGAGGGCGTCCGCCCGCTCCTCGTCGAGGAGCAGCCGGCCGGTGCCGCCGACCGGCCCCCTGTCGGTCCCGTCGCCGCGACGCAGCAGCCGGCGGAAGAACCCCTCCCCGGCCGTCACGGTGCGCTCGGCGATCCGCTGCTGAGCGGCGCTGATCACGGACGTGCCGAGGCTGTTCGCCGCCATCGTCAGGTAGGGCGCGATCTCGGCCGATACGGTCGCCAGGTCGGACATCCGGCTCTCCCCACGCTCAGAAGTCACGGCCCCCCGCCGCAACACCCATACGGGAAAGGCGTGTTACCCATGTGAGCCCTGGTCCACACCCGCACGCATGAGGGGGTTTCACCACGACCGACCCCGCCCCGAGAAGCCCTTCGAGCCACCTCACGCGCGGGGGTGGCGCCGGGAGCCTGCGCCGGCCCCGCGCAGGGACCACCGCGGTGCACCCCCGCGCGCACGATCACGTGTGACGGCTCGGCACACCGGCATGCGGGCTGAGGGCTGAGGGCTGAGGGCTGAGGGCTGAGGGCTCCGCAGCGTACGGGAGCGGGGTGGTCCCACCACGGTCAGGGCACAAGCCTCAGGACGTCCGCCAGGCCGCGCTCACCGGTGCGGTGCTCCGCCGGCAGGATG
Organism: Streptomyces sp. NPDC021749; assembly: GCF_040640655.1. NCBI lineage: Bacteria > Bacillati > Actinomycetota > Actinomycetes > Kitasatosporales > Streptomycetaceae > Streptomyces > Streptomyces sp. NPDC021749. The sequence goes on from NZ_JBFACE010000031.1 coordinate 32,648, forward strand.
TACGCGCGCAGACCGCAGGCGGTCGCGCCGCCGTCGCGGACCGGGTTGTCGCCGACCATGAGGGTGGCTCGGGGGTCGGTGCCGAGGTCGGCGCAGGCTTTCAGGAACAGCTGCGGGTCGGGCTTTTCGCGACCCTGCTCGTAGGAGATGACGCAGGTGTCGATCAGGCCGTCGAGCCCGTGGTGGGCGAGGTGGGTGCGCAGGTCCCAGGCGAAGTCGCTGACGATGGCGGTGCGCAGTCCGCGCTCGCGCAGGGCGCGCAGGACGGGTTCGGTGTCGGGATAGGGGGTCCAGGCGTCCGGGGCGGTGAGTTCCCGATAGGCCGCCTCCTCCACACCGCGCAGGAATTCCACCTGCTCCCACCACCCCCGCATGGCACGGCGGTGTTGTGCGGAAGAGAGGTCCCGGCCTTCCTGGAGGGCGACGACAGAGGGCAGCCGGAAGGCGGCGCGCAACTGCTCGGAGATCTCAGCCGCCGCGCCGGGCTCGTCCAGCACGGCGTGGCGGCCACAGGCGACGCCGACCCGGCGCAGCCACGTCGCCAGGTCGATCATCCGGAAGAGGGTGTTGCTGAAGTCGAACAGCACAGCCTGGGCCCTGGGCATGGGCGCGGCCATCTCGACGTCGCTGGGACGGTAGACGCTCGGCGTTTCGAACAGGCCGTGGATCACAGGGAGGGCTCTTCGGGTTCGACCGTCTCGACGGGGACTCCGAGGTCGCGCATGGCCGCGAGTTCCGCCTCGGGGGTACCGGTGTCGGTGATGACGGCGTGGTAGTCGGCCACGGTGCCGTAGGCGTACGTGGCGGTCTTGCCGAACTTCGAGTGGTCCGCCAGGAGCAGCGCCTGTTCGGCGGAGGCGAGCATGGCGAGCTTCACCTCGACGTAGTCGTTCAGCGGGTGGAAGAGCCGGCCTTCCAGGACGGCGGTGGCGGACATCAGGGCGAGGTCGGCCCGGATCCGGGACAGGGCGCGGGTGACGGTGGGACCGGTGCAGGAGTTGAAGTCGCCGCGGTAGTGGCCGCCCAGCAGGGTGACGCTCACGCCGGGTGCGGACCCGAGGCGCTGCGCGAGGCCGACGGAGTTGGTGACGACGTGGAGCTGGTCCAGCAGGGCCAGCGCGGAGACCAGGGGGAACAGTGTGGTCGAGTCGTCCATGAGCACGGTGCTGCCCGGCCTGATCCGGTCGGCGACGGCCGCACACAGCGCGTTCTTGGCCGCGAGGGCGCTGTTCTCACGGAAGCGGGTGGCCATCTCCATGGTGAGGGCGGGGAAGGCGACGGCCCGCCCGCGCTCCTTGCGCAGCAGATGGCGCCCGGCGAGGTCGTCGAGGTCCCGGTGCATCGTCATCAGGCTGACGTCGAAATGCCGGGCGAGGTCGTCGATGCGGGTCTCGCCGTGTTCGGCGACGTACCGCAGCACGGCCTGCCGCCGCTCCTCCACGGCGGCCTGCGACGGTCGCGTTCGGGCGGTCACAGGGCCCCTCCTTACCGGTCGCTCCGGTCTCGCAGTCTCGCACACGGGCCAGTCGAGGCCGGGGCCCCTGGGGTCTCCGGGCCCCGGCCGCCATCGGTGACGGATGCGGTGTACGACGCACCTGCCTGCGTGGTTGCGAGCCTACGGACCGTCCACCGTGACCAGCACCTTGACCTGCTCGGGATCGACGGATGCCGCGAAGGCCTTGGCAACGTCCCCCAGCGGGTGGGTGGAGGTGACGATCTCGGCGGTGTCGACGGCGCCTGACGCGATCAGGGACATGGCAGTGCGGTAGTCGTCGCCGGTGTACATCAGGGTGCCCTCGATGCGGATCTCCCGGTCCTGTACCAGGTCCAGACGGATCGGGGTCTTGCCGGCGGCTCCCACGCCCACCACGACGATGTGGCCCCCCTTGGCCACCAGGTCCGTGGCCTGGGCCATGGACTGCTCCCGGGCCACGCAGTCGAACACGACGTCCGCGGGGCCGCCGAGCACCGCACGGGCTTGCTCGACCAGGTCGGGGGCGTCGGCGGGCAGGGCCGTGTCGGCACCGAGGCGCAGAGCCCGGTCCCGCTTGCCGTCCAGCAGGTCGGTGACGGCGATCCGGGCGGCGCCCGCGTGCCGGGCGGCGATGAGGGTGAGCAGACCGATGGGCCCCGCACCGAGGACGGCGACCGTGCGTCCGGTGAGGTCACCGGCCTTCGCCACGGCGTGCACCGGGGTGGCGAGGGGCTCGACGAGTACGGCCTCGATGTCGGTCATGCCGTCGGGGACGCGGTGGACACGGTCGGCGGGGATGGTGAACAGGTCGGTCATGGCGCCGGGCGTCTGGCAGCCGAATACCTTCAGTTCCTGGCAGATGTGGTACCGGCCGGAGCGGCACTGGGGGCACCGGCCGCAGTACAGGTTGGGTTCGATGATCACCCGCTCACCGGGGGCGAACTCCTCGGCTCCCTTGCCTGCCGCTGCGACGACGCCCACCGCCTCGTGCCCGGGGAGGTAGGGCAGGTCGATGAAGGGATGACGGCCGGCCGCCGCGTGGGTGTCGGAGCCGCAGACGCCGACGACGGTGGTACGCACCAAGAGTTCGCCCTCCTCCGGGACGGGGGCGGGCACGTGCTCGATGATGATCTCGCCGGCGGAACGGACGAGAGCGCGGCGGATCTGCTCGGTCATGGTGGCGGAGTTCCCTTCGGTTCCGGAGCGCACGCGGTGGCGAGGCCAGGTAGGAGCGGGGGGCCCGGGGGCCGGGCCCTGGACGGTGCCGGGGTCCGCCTCACCCGACGCGCCGACGACGGCTGCCCTCACTTGACGGCTCCCAGGGACAGACCACGCACGAGCTTGTCCTGGGCGGCGAAACCGGCGATGAGGACCGGCAGCGACACCAGCGTGGCCGCCGCGCACAGCCGGGCCAGGAAGAGGCCCTCGTTGGTGATGAAGCCGACCAGGAACACGGGCGCGGTGGACGCCTTCGTCGCGGTGAGGTTCACGGCGAACATGAACTCGTTCCAGCTGAAGATGAAGCAGATCAGCGAGGTGGCGGCGAGTCCCGGCATGGCGATCGGCGCGACGATCCGCAGCAGCACGGTGGGCAGCCCGGCTCCGTCGACCTCTGCCGCTTCGAGGATCTCCTTGGGCACCTCGGCGAGGAACGACCGCATCATCCACACCGCGATCGGCAGGTTCATCGAGGTGTAGAGGATGATCAGCGTCCAGACGTTGTCCAGCATGCCGATGCCCTTGACGATCATGTAGACCGGCAGCAGCGCCGCGATGAGCGGCAGGAACTTCGTGGACAGGAAGAAGAACATCACGTCGGTCCACTTCTCGACCGGCTTGATGGACAGCGCGTAGGCCGCGGGCACCGCCAGGACGAGGACCAACAGGGTCGAGAAGACGCTGGCCATGGCCGAGTTGAGCAGGTACGGGGTGATGTCCCGGCCCAGCAGCAGCGCGTACTGGTGCAGGGTGAGCGGCGCGAAGAGGCTGGGCGGGTTGGTCGCCGCGTCGGACTCCTGATGGAAGGACGTGAGCACCATCCAGGCCACCGGCGCAACGAAGGCCAGGGTGGCCAGCCACGCGACGAAGGTCCACAGCGGCGACAGACGCGGGGCCTGCCCGGGGTCCTCGGGGCGCCTGCGGCGGCGGATTCGTCGGATGACGGTGCCGGATGCTGCCGGGGAGGTAGTGACGGTCATCGGGACACCTCCTCACGGAACAGGGAAGCGACGACCCGCAGGGCGAACGTCGCGATGACGATCGAGCCGATCACGACGACGACGCCGGCTGCCGCGGCCTGGCCGTACTCGAACTTGCGGAACATGGTCAGGTAGATCTCGTAGGGCAGGTTGGTGCTCTGGGAGCCCGGGCCGCCCTGGGTGATGGTGAAGACCGCGTCGAAGGTCTGCACGACGAAGATGGAGCCGAGCACGACGCCCAGCTCGATGTACTGCCGCAGGTGCGGCAGCGTGATGTGGCGGAAGGTCTGCAGCGCGGAGGCGCCGTCGACCTTGGCGGCCTCCAGTACGTCACCGGGCTGGGCCTGAAGACCGGCCAGCAGGATGAGCATCATGAACGGCGTCCACTGCCACACCAGCGCGATCACCAGGGCCGGCATGGGGAAGGACGACACCCAGTCGACGGTGGGGCCGTGGTCGGCGCCGAAGAGTCGGTAGACGGCGTTCAGGGTGCCGTTGAGGAGCCCGTAGTCCGGGTTGAAGAGGGCGTGCTTCCAGAGCAGCGCGGCGGCGACCGGCATCACCAGGAACGGTGCGATGAGCAGCGTGCGCGCCAGGGCCCGTCCGCGGAAGCGGCGGTCGAGCAGCAGGGCCAGGCCCAGTCCGAGCAGCACGCTGATGACGACCACGGACGCGGTGAGGACGACGGTATTGACGACCGCGGAGCGCAGCCGTGGATCGGTGAAGACGAAGGTGTAGTTGGAGACGCCGGTGAAGTGACGGTCGCCCGGTTCGAGGACGTTCCACTGGAACGTGGAGATCACGATCGTGGCCACGAACGGCAGCTGAGTGACGACGATCGTGAAGATCAGCGCCGGCAGCAGCGGAAAGCGCCGGCGCCACTTGCGGGCGCCCGCGGGCTTGGGCCTGCGGTGGGCAGTTGGTCGCATGGTCTTCTCGGGGGGATAGGCGAGCGTGGTCATGGGCTTTCCTCCGCCGTCGGCGGCCGGGGACGGGGCTTGCGGGGGACCGTGCCCCCGGCCGGCGGCGGGGCCGGCCGGGGCGGGGTGGCTCACTTGTACTTCTTGGCGACGTCCTCAGCGAGCTTCTGACCGTCGTTCAGCGCCTTGTCCACGCTGGTCTTGCCGGCGATGGCGGCGGAGATCTCCTGCGTGACCTTCGTTCCCAGGTCCTGGAACTCGGGAATGGCCACGTACTGGATGCCCACCGTCGGCCGGGGCTGGACGCCCGGGTTGGCCGGGTCCGCTCCCTCGATGGACCTGAGGGTGATCTCACCGAACGACGCAGCGGCCTTGCGGTACTGAGGGATCTTGTAGGTGCTGGCCCGCTTGCCGGCCGGGACGCGCGCCCAGCCGAGCTTCTCGCCGACCAACCTCTCGTACTTCTTGCTGGAGGCCCACAGCATGAACTTCGAGGCGGCGTCGGCCTTCTTCGTGGTCTTGGGCATGGCCCACGCCCAGGACCACAGCCAGCCGCTGCTCTTGGTGGCGACGGTCGGTGCGTAGGCGTAGCCGACGTGGCCGGCGATCTTGCTGGAGCTGGGGTCCTCCAGCGATCCGGCCGCGCTCGACGCGTCGTACCACATCGCGACCTTCTTCTGGCTCATGGCATTGAGGCACTCGGTGAAGCCGGACTGCGCCGCTCCCGCCTCTCCGTGCTTCTTGACCAGGTCGACGTAGAAATTCGTCGCCTTCTTGAAGGCCGGGCTGTTGACCTGGGCCTTCCAGTCCTTGGTGAACCAGGTGCCACCGAAGGTGTTGACCGCGGACGTCAGCGGTGCCCCGAGCTCGCCCCAGCCGGCCAGACCGCGCAGACAGATGCCCCTCATGCCGGGTTCGGCGCCGTCGACCTTGGCCGCGATGTCGGAGACCTGCTGCCAGCTCGGCCGCTCGGGCACCGTGATGCCCTTCGCCTTCATGACGTCCTTGTTGTACATGAGGAAGGACGACTCGCCGTAGAACGGCAGCGCGTAGAGCTTGCCGTCGGAGCCGGACAGCGACTTCACCACCGGCTTGAGCAGGTCGCCCTTGTCGAAGCTCGCGTCCTTGTCGGCATAGGAGCCGAGTTCGTGCAGCCAGCCGTTCTTGTGCCAGATGGGTACCTCGTAGGCGCCGATGGTGGCGACGTCGTACTGGCCGGCCTGGGTGGCGACGTCCTGGGTGACTTTGTCGCGCAGCTCGTTCTCGGGAAGGATCGTGAAGTTGACCTTGATACCGGTGTCCTTGGTGAAGGTGTTCTTGGTCAGCTTCGCGATGTCCTCCATCTGCGGGTTGCCGACCATCAGCACGTTGATGCTCTTGCCGCCGTCCGATGCCCCGCCGGCCCCGGCTCCGGAACAGGCGGTGGCGAGGAGGGCGGTGGTGGCGGCGCCGGCGAGGAGGACGTATCTGGTCGATCGCATGGCAGGGACCTCTCGTACAGGTGGGCGGGAAACGGCGTAGGGGGCTCCCACGGCGGCGCCGCTCGTCAGGAACAGCCGCTCAGCGGGGTTCGTCGACCCTCGACTGAGGCTCGGCGGGACAAAGAGGGGTGAATGCGTCCCCGGGGTGTCGGGCGCACTACCGATGGCGGAATTATTAGCAGGAAACTGCGCCGTTGTTAACACATCTTGCGAGAAAAACTCTTCGGACCTATCGTCATGCCGCCTCGCATGGGCCGTGGAACTCCTTCGCCCCTCCACCTCCGGTCGCCGCCGAGGCGACTGATGACCAGGGCGCCGGCGAAGTGCCGGCCGGCCCCGCCCCACGTCGCCACCGCCCCGGGGACCCCGCATGGGCACCGGACCGGAAACCGCAGACCAGCCTGCCCCCGCCGTCGCCGGCAACGCGCTCGTGGACCTCACCTCCACCCGCACGGTCGACGGTGCCGCGGCCTTTCGGTCGCGCCCGCGCGGCCCCTGCCGCAACGTCACCGCCGGTCAGGCGGCTCGCTACCGGGGGGCCTCGACGGGCAGGCAGGCCAGGACCCAGGTCCCACGGTGGTCGCGCCGCAGGTCGACGTGGGTGGCGAGGGCGTGGACGATGCCGAGGCCACGGCCGCGCTCGTCCGGATCGCCGTCCGTGACGGATCCACCCGACGGCGAGGAGTCCCCGTGATCACTCACGATGATGCGCAGCGTGCCCGGATCGAGGATCACGCAGAGCGACATCTCACTGCGTCCGTGCGTCGCCGCGTTGGCGGCGAGCTCTCCCACGATCAGGACGGCCGCGTCCCGCTCGTCGTCCGAGAGGCGCCAGTGGGTGAGCAGATCGGCGGCGGCGCCTCGGAGGCAGCCGACCAGCGCTTCCTGCGCCGGAAGGGAGAACTGGGCCTTCGGGGACCGGTACGGAACCAGGTTCCTCGGCCCGGGAAGGGTCAGGGGCGCGGATTGGGGGCACATGACCGGGGCTTTCGGGGGAGAGGAGCACGGTGCCACGTCGAGTGGCAGGTGGCCGAGCCACAGACTGCGGGGAGGGCCGCGAGAATTGCTACGAGGCTCTGTCTACACCCTCGACAGGCAACATTCAATAGATTTCATGCTCAAATCTCACTAAGTGCGCTAAAAGATCTACGTTGATCCCGCAGATTGATGAATTGCGCTGTACTCACCCCGCGTCCTCGGGCGCGTCCAGGCGGGCCCAGACCGGCCCGAGAGCTTCCAGCGCCTCCCGGTACACCTGGTATGCCTCGTCGAGTACGGCGACCCGGTCGGCGTCGGGTTCGTGGCGTCTGAGCACGGCGACTCCGGCGCGCGGGTCCGTCACGTCGTCGAGCAGTCCGACGGCGGTGGCGGCGAGCAGGGCCGCCCCCCGGGCGGCACTCTCCTCCACGTCGCTCAGCACGACCGGCCGCCGCAACGCATCGGCGAACATCTGGCTCCACACCTCGCTGTGGGCGGCGCCGCCGGTCAGCCGGGCCGCCCCGCTGATCCGCAGCTTCGAGCGGAGTGCGTCGACGTGCCAGCGGTGATTGAGCACGACGCCTTCCATCAGGGCTCGCAGCAGATGGCCGCGGCCGTGCCAACCGCGCAGCCCGAGGAACGTCCCGGACGTGGGCCGCCGGTGCGGAGAGCCGTAGACGAACGGGTGGAACAACACCTCCGACGGACCGTCCAGATGCGCCTCGACCTCTCGGCCGATCGCCTCGTGGACCCCGCGATGCTCCGCCGGTGCGCCCGTGACCCGCAGGAACCACGCCAGATTCGCCGCCGAGGCGGGTGAGGTGGACATGGTCATCCACTGCCCCGGGTGGACGAAGTGACGGACCTGCCAGCGCGGATCGACGAGGGGGCGCTCGCTGACCACCTGATTGATGCTGAACGACCCGGCGATCAGGCACAGCTCGCCCGGCGCCGTGCCGCCGATCCCGAGCGCGGCTGCGTCGACGTCATGGGCTCCCGTGACGACGGGGGTGCCGGCGGTGAGCCCGGTGAGCGCCGCGGCCTCACGGGTGACGGTTCCGCTCACCGCGTCGCAGGCCAGGACCTGCGGCAGCAGGCCGGCGAGCGCGCCGAGGTCGTACAGGTCGAGCAGCTCCGGCGAGTAGCCGCCCCGCCGCATGTCGGTGAACGAGGCACTGGCGTCCGTGGGGTCGGTGGCCACCGTGCCGGTCAGGCCCAGGCGCAGCCAGTCCTTGCAGGACAACAACCAACGGGCTTGTCGGAGCACTTCAGGCTCGTGGCGGGCGAGCCAGGCCAGCAGGGCGGCCGGAGAACCCGCGAAGGGTACCGTGCCCGACAGCGCCAGGGCACGGGACCAGGTCGGGGTGCCCCGCCACTCCTCCAGTATCCGTTCGGCGCGCGTGTCCATCGCCAGGATCGCTGCCCGTACCGGCCGGCCCCGCTCGTCGACGGCGTACAGTCCGTCGCCGTGCCCGGTCAGCCCCACCGCGGCGACCACCCTCCCCGCGTCCTGGCCCGCCTCGGCGAGACAGGCGCGGATGGCCTGGTGCGCCGTCCGCCACACGTCGTCCATGTCCCGCTCGAACCAGTGGGGGTGAGGGGTGATCAGCGGCAGAGTGCCGCTGCCCTGCGCCACCGGTCGGCCGGTGGCGTCGAACAGCACGGCCTTGGTCACGGTGTGTCCCGCATCAACGCCGAGCACCAGGTCACGCGCCAACGCTCACACCCACCCCAGTTCGCGGGCGTTGACCGCCGCAGTGCACCGGCCGGTCGCGGCGAGTTCGGCAACGGCCTCTGCCACGAGCCGGGCCGAACGCAGCGTCGTGGTCGTCGTGTCACCGGCGTAGTGCGTGGTGATCGTGACGTTGTCCAGTCCCCGCCAGGGACTGTCCGAGGGGAGCGGCTCCTCGTCGTGCACGTCGAGCCCTGCTCCTGCGATACGGCGGTTCACCAGGGCCTCATACAGGGCATCAGTGTCGACCAAGCGGCTGCGCGCGGTGTTCACGAAGTACGCGGTCGGCTTCATCAGCGCGAAGTGCCGTGCGCCGATGAACCGCTCGGTGTCGGGCCCCAGCCGGGCGAAGAGCTGCACGACGTCGGACTCGCGGAAGACGCTGTCCAGATCACCTGCCCGCCTGACGCCGTAGCGTGCCATGACGTCGTCGGGCACGTACGGGTCGTACGCGAGCAGGCGCGCGCCGAAGCCGCGCATCCGCTCGGCGAACACCCGCCCCACCTGGCCCAAGCCGATCAGGCCGACCGCGCTGCCGCCGATCTCCCGGCCGGGGTCGCCGAAGTCCTTCCGCCATCCGCCGGCCTTGACGGAGGCGTCCGCGCGGGCGATGTCCCTCGCTTCCGCGAGCATCAGTCCGACGGCGAGTTCGGCGACGGCCGTGGCGTTGCGGCCGAACACCGGTACGACGGCCACGGCGCGGGCAGTCGCAGCGGCGACGTCGACGTTCTCCAGCCCCGCACGGGCCACGCAGACGGCCCGCAACTGCGGAGCGGCCCGGAGCACCTCCCTGGGGACCGGCGCGAAGTGGACAGCCAGCACCTCGGCCTCGCCCACCGCATCCACGATCTCGCCGGGCACCGTCACAGCCTCGGGCCCGTGCCACTCCATGATCTGCTGCGCCGCGTGCTGCCCCTCTTTGGTCCCCGACCAGTCGACGCTGCGGACCGCCCCGGCGCACGCACCACCCACCTCCGCCAGGGCGTCGACGTAGTACTCGGCGGGAATGAAACGATCACCGACGACCAGAACGCGCAATGCGGTCTCCTCGTGTGTCGAAGCCACCGCCCACGGGCCGATCGTCTCACGCAGCGGATCGTCGCGCTCAGATCGCCGAGGTCTCCCGCCCACCCGCGCCACGGCCGAACCCGCGGTCCACCGTCACCCGCACGACCAGCCGGGTCCGTGGCTCCCGCCTGCGTGCCGGGCCGGGCGTCGCCGGCCATTGCGGTGGCCGTCGGCGGGCTCACCTGCCCTGAGGGCCGGCCCACGCGTGCACGGAGCCGCCCGGGCAACCGCCGGCACGGACGGAAGTGAAACGGGGCTCCCGTCAGCCCCGGACAGGGCATCTGCCCTGTTCAGGGGCGCTCAGGGCGGACGAGTCGGCCTGTACGCCGGGGACAATGAGCGCTCATGCCGAAAGCAGGCGTGACCTGCACGCATACCGCCTCCGGGCCAGCGCAGTGCACATCCCGTGCACGACACATGAGACGACGCGACACACCCCGGTCATTGGCAGCGGCGGGCGGCCGGAGCGCGGCGGCCCGGCCGGCCGGGGCTCCGGCGCGCTGCGCGCACCTGCGGCGACGCAGGATGGACGCCCAAACCGGACGGAGGCTCGCCTTGAATGTGCTGCCGGGGGTTCAGCTGTCCGCGCTAGGCGCCTCCGGGGTCACCTCTTTACCTGTCACAGCATCGATGAATACCGTTGATTCCGGTGTCTGCTTTGCCCCTCGCATGATCGAAACCATCCATACCGGGCGCCAAGCGTGGTCGACTCGCTGAGCAAGGAGTTTGACAGGAACCGCGGTGGCGCCTTCAGCCGTACGCGCAGCCAGCTCCTTCGCACTGTTTCGTGTAACTACTACCTTAGGAAGCTCGGGGTCTTGGGTGGAGTTCGCAGCCATTGCAGTAATGCGACCGGCGGGCGAGACAGTCAGGTCCAACCGCATCGGCATCATCACTCCGCCTACGTAACGGCGATAGATAAGTATGTGGGGCCCTTGATCGCCGCTGACCACCCTGTGTGTGACCTTCGCTCCGGCCACTTCATCAGCAAACCATTTCCTGGCGAACTGATCCCCGATACTCTGAATCTCAGTCTTGGACAAGGTGCCGTCCCCGCTTACGCTGCCCTTCACAGCGAACCGGACGAGTTTCCGCTCGGGCCATTTCGCGACCAGGCCACCCTTCGCTGTCTCCGCCTCCAAGCGCCAGTGTCCGTTTTTCATTTTCAGGCTGGCGGACTGAGTAATGACTGTGTCCTTGCCGTACAAATCGTCGACGGTTTTCCGCAACCAAGCATCCTGAGCAAGGTCGTCTTTCAAGGCTGCGCGCCGGTGCCTGGTTTTCTCCTCTGAGTGAACTGCCTTGACGGCGAACGTGAAGGACGCAGCGAGAATGAGACAACCCAATACACCAGCGCATACACCCCACAGAGCGTCTGTGCGCGTGAAGGGGAAGCGTCGTTTCCAGAGCCACAGCGCAATGGTTCCGAGGAATACACCAAGAAAGCCGCCGAGCACATTCGCTTTGACGTCGTCGTAGCTGCAGGAACGCCCCAGGTCTGTCCACGACTGGAGTAGCTCAACGCCACAGGTCAGGATCAGAGATCCCGAGAGGGTCAAGATCGGCCGACGGAAAAGGAGCACTGCAAGGAAGCTCGCAGGCATGAACAGTAGAACATTGAGGCGAGCAGACTCGGAGGTCAGGGCGTCCTTCAGGGGCAGGCCGACATCACAGATGCCGACCTGCCCTGACCCTCCGCCACCTGGTGTGAGCGTTACGGTCAGCACACCCGCCAGAGCCGCTGTAAAGAGAAGCGAGAGGCTGACGGAACCACCATGAGCTCTCGCTATCAGCGCAACCGGGATACCCACTATTGCTGCGATAATGAGAAAAGCCGGGATCAGCCCAGGAAGTGCGCCGATAGATGCTTCAATCACCAGGTACGTCCTTCAAGGAGAGGAAAAAGAGATTACCTTAGCAGAGCTGCTTAATGTAAGGCGTCTCGTACATGGTGCCATTTGCGCTCATAATGCCCACAGCGCTACAGTCCGAAGCAACACTAACGGGGACGCTCACCGAGTAGTTGATGGTCTGCCCCGCCTTGACGGTCTTCCAGCTGTCCTTGTAGAGGCCACCCTCAAGGTCGACCTTCAGCTGCGCGGAAACTGCACTTCCGCCCGTCTTCTTGTATCGCACACCCGTGTAGATCTTGGAACTGGACTGACCTATTTCTCGCCCGTTGTGAGCTTCGAAGTAAAGTGTGCCGTTCGACAGGCTGGTGGACGTACTTCCACCGGCATAGGCGGCCGTCGAGCCCATCGCGACGAGAAGCGCTCCCCCTACCGCCATGGCTCGCACACCGTTACGCGAGAAAGTCTTCACGCGTTACCCCCTTCATTTATGCCTCCATGGTTCACCGGAAGCACTTTCCCAAATTGCCAGCCTTTTGCCAGCATGTGGTCGAGTCATGACGTTAAGTGGGCTTGATTCCCACTGCAAGCGATCTTCACCCGAAATTGGATAAAGTGACTTGAATCACCTATAAAACCGACCCTTGGGTAGGATTAGCGCACTAAATCGGCCATATGGCGAGATCGCTAAAGGCCTCTATTTGCCGCAAAGGACGTTTACGACCCTTCTCGTCTACTGAGGGGCAGGATCTCGGCCACAAGCCCGACCGGCGTCCAACGAGGCAGCCAACCGGTGAACAACCCCATGCATCAGGCGGAGCCGGCTCCGCGCCACATGGCCACGGGCTGCACCGACCTGAGCTGTCACGCGCCGCTCTGCCCTCCTCCCATCCGCCAGGGCGCGGACGTCACGTCCATGGACTATGGAAGCGTCCTGGCTGATGGTGGGCGGTGTGACTGCGCCCCCTGGGGCAATGCAGTGCATATCCCGTGCACGCCAGACCTGGCAGGTCGGCGCACCTGCACGCGGGCGGATTTGAGGGAAGCCAACTGCACCGAGGCGGCTCCTCCGCCTTCGCCGGCCCGGACGGCTGAAGAGAGACGAAGCCCGTTACGTGTACGGCGAGACCGCAGCCGACAACAGCACCCACCGTCACGGCGCGACTACGGGGATGCGTCACAGCGGTATCCGGCGTTGCAGTCGCGGCGGCTACGCCGCCAACCGCCGGGCCCCAGCCGAGGTGACTGATGGCGGAGTGGAGGCGATACCGACGACCTCGACCTCAACCCCCCACGCTTCGAGCGTCCTGGCCGTCTGTACGAGGGTGACCTGCGAGAACGGGAACAGAGTGTCGGCGGTGAGGTCGGCGCCCTCCTTCAGCAGGATCGCGAAGACGACCTTCGAAGGCAGGAAGTCTTCCGGCAGGCCGCGCCCTTTCCGGGCCGCGGCCACCTTCGCGGCGAACAGTCGCCTCCCCTCCGGAGAGTTCCGCAGAGTCTGTACGGCGACGAGCGCCTGGCTGAAGAGGTGGCTCAGCGCGTCGGAGCCCTTGGCGCGCTTCACCATGACCAGGGCGTTGGCCGGGCTCAGCAGATCGCAGATCTCCACACCATTCCCGCGGTGCAGCGTGGTCTGAACGTTGTCGCGGTCGAAGCAGACGTACCCAGGCCGTTGGTCCGGCACGGACTCGTTGTAGGTGCTTTCCTTCTCTCCGACGACCCATGGGGGCAGGTCGACGGACGGGGAGTTGGTGATCAGTCGCTCGGCGTGCGAGCGGATCGCCTTGAGATACTCCTGGTCGATCTCGTACCAGTGCTCGTCCATCAGGAAGAACTGGTGGGAGTCGAGGAACGCTTCCACCTCGATCCAACGGAGCGCGCTGGACGTCCAGATCTCATTGACCCGGTCGGCGCGACTGTGCCGGTAGAGGGTGATGGTGCCTTCCCGGAGTGCGGCTACCCGTCTGCCGGCACGCTGGACGCGGGCCCGGCAGAGGACGTAGTCGAGGTCGAAGTCGTCGGTTGGCTGGCTGGCCGAGCCGCTGTTGATCCTGGCCCTGAACGCCTGGGCGGCGTTGTAGTCGTCCCAGTGGTCCGCGGGGACGGCGACGCTGATACGCCCGTCAGACTCCTGGCCCAGGAGGTCGTCAAGGGCAGCCTCCAAGCGGGAAAGCAGGCCGGAATCGCCGACGGGTACGACATGCTCGACGAACTCCAGTTCAGGGCTCGGCTTCTCCTCGCGCAGCACACGGGCGATCGCGCGGATGTCGGCGATCAGGTCCGCTCCCTCCACGCCGAGCCGCAGGCGCAGGCCGGCACCGCCCTCGGCACTGGAGAGCTTCGCCGGGTTGTCCCGGGAGATGGTGAGCGGGATGTCGTCCAGGTGGCCGCCGAGGCGCCGCACGATCCGGGCGTGCTCCACGATGCCAAGGCTCCACACCGAGGCGCCGCCCGGGACCAGGGTGATGTCCGTGCGCCCTCCGCCCGGGGTGTGCGACACCAGGTCCCGAATGCGTCCAGGGTCCACCCGGCGGGACGCGAAGCTCAGCCCGAAGCGGTGGTCCTTCAGCCGGTCAGGCACCAGGCGGAAGCCCTGGTCGTAGCCGATGGCGTACACGTCTCCGTCGACGGCGAGCATCAGCAAGCCGGCCGAGCGGTTGACCGGCCGTGACACCTCGATGCCCGTCGTACGGAAGATCTCGTCGCACCAGCTCGCGACGTGCTGTTCAAAGCTGCCCGTGACCAGGAGGGCAGGTACACCGAGGTTCTCGGGGACGTCGAGTTCCGCGTGGATCCGCTCAAGTTGATTCGTGTCCAGGGCATCGAACATCGCGTTGACGGTGGGATTCACACCCCTGAGCCGGTACAGAGTTCGCTTGGAGGTACGAGTTGTCATGGTGCCGCTCCTTGTACAGGGCGGGGATAACCGCCCTCGTGGTGTCGTTCTCACGTGTTTCTCTTCCTGACGGCGGACTTCACGCCGCAATGGATCAGGGCCAGGCCTTCCCGGTGGCCAGGCCAGCGGCTGGCGTCGGCCGGGGCCTGATCAGTGGGCCAAGCGCGCGATGATCGCGGTGACTTCGGCGCGCCAGGCGCGCACCTGGTCTTCCGTGGGCCCGGTCTCGTACTGGTGGTAGTGGCACCCGAGGCAGAGCTGGCTCCATACGGCCTTCGCCCGGCGGGCGGTCTCCGCTTCAACGCAGCCGCGGAGCCAGAGGAGTGCGACCCGCATGGTGCCCTCACGAATCGTGCGGGGGGCGCCGTCAGCGGTGAGACGGGCGGCGACTGCGCTCTCCAGCGCGGCGCGGAGGGCGAAGGCGGCACCGCGGCACCGGCTTGCCGCGGTGGCGGGCCCGCCGGTGACGGGGCCGGTGGTGGCAGGGCCACCGTTGTTCTCGATGAGCAGGTCGGCGGTGTCGAGCAACTGACGGATCGTCGCATTCATGGGGCGAGCTCCTCCATCTTGCGCACGGTCTGTGCGACGACCTTCATGGCCTTCACGAACTGAAGGGGCTTCGGCATGGCAGTGCCGGACGGGTGCGCGCCCTCCTGGCACCTCCTGACGAGATCCACCGCTTCGGGGCCGCAGCGCCTGCGCAGCTCCTGGTAGACGTCACCCGTCCTGGACGGATCCCCGAAGAGCCCCAGAGCGGCGATGTCCCTCAGCGTGATGGCTGCCGCAACGGTCCTCTCCGCCTCGTGCTCGGTCAGTCCGGCCCGATGCAGGCGCAACCACGCGGCCTCGGAGAAGGCACGTTCCAGGACGGTGCGGCAGAGACTGGGCAGTACGTGGGTCACGGCGACCGGCTCGAGGTTCGGCCTACAGGCGAGGGCGCGCGCGTCGACCACTGGCCCACAGCGGCCGCCCCAGCGCCCTTGCGGTTCTCGAAGGCCATCGCTTCCCCGGAAGTCGGGTGTTGCAACGACCACAAGAACCCAAGCTCGACCCTCCGGCCAACCGTGCGTCGCCACCACCTGGGCGTTGCCGGCCACCGCACCGCACCCGTCGCAAACTACCGGCCGTTGTCTCCCAGCGGTCGCACCCCTGACAGCCCTGGCCCCGTACCCAGCCCAGTGCACAACCAGTGCACATTCCCGCAGGCACTCCCGGGAACCCGCGGGTCAGAGGGGGAAGCCCACCGGGACACAGAACGGCCCCGCCCCGGGCATTTCCCCTGGTCAGAGCCGTAATGGCGGACGAGTCGGCCTGTACGCCGGGTTCTGTCACCCCCGGTCCTTGCGGGCCGGGGGGAGACGGCCATCCATCTAGGGCTGTCGTTGCCGGCAGCCTCGTGCGGTCTACCCGCGGACTCGGGCGGGCAGCCCTCGGTCGTCCGCGCAGGGGCATCGCCGATGCCCCCTCTTGACCTTGCTCCGGGTGGGGTTTACCTAGCCCTCCGAGTCACCTCGGAGGCTGGTGGTCTCTTACACCACCGTTTCACCCTTACCGGAGGCCGAAGCCTCCGGCGGTTTGCTTTCTGTGGCACTGTCCCGCGGGTCACCCCGGGTGGGTGTTACCCACCACCCTGCCCTGTGGAGCCCGGACGTTCCTCGGGAGGATCGTTGCCGATCCCCACGCGGCCGTCCGGCCGGCTCGTCCGCCGTGGCGACCATGCTACCCGGCGCGGAACGTGGAACGGACGCCGTGCCCGGCGCTGTGCCGGACGCGGGGCCGGGCACGGCGCCCGGGGCGGTGCCGGGCACCCGCACCGGTACGCGCCACCCACAGCGGTACGCGCTTGACCTTGTCGCAGCGGCAACGTTTCTACTGAACGGCATGAGAATCGGTGAGCTCGCAGGTCTCGTCGGCGTCAGTACCCGTGCCGTCCGCCACTACCACCACCTCGGGCTGTTGCCCGAGCCGGAACGCCGGCCCAACGGCTACCGGGAGTACGGGCTGCGGGACGCGGTCGCGCTCGCCCGGCTGCGCCGGCTGACAGAGCTGGGCCTCGGGCTGGAGGAGGTCCGGGACGTGCTCGCCGACGACTCCGGTCGCGAGCTGTACGAGGTGCTGGCCGAACTGGACGCCGACCTGGCGCGCCAGGAGGAGGAGATCCGGGCGCGGCGGGCCCGGCTGGCCGCGCTGCGGCAGCAGGCGGAGGAGCACGGCGGGCTGCCCGCGGAGGGCCCGGTGTCGGACGAACTGGCCGCGGTGTTCCAGGAGATGGCCCGTACCTCGGCGGCACTCCCCGGCCCCGAGCCCGCGATGGCGGCGAAGGAACGGGAGGTGCTGGCGCTGCTGGAGTCGACGGGCGACGGGGCGGGCGAGCGGATCGCGGGCCTGCTCGGGGACCTCACCGCGGCTCCGGGGGCGATGGAGCGGGCGTACGAGGTGTACGGGCTGCTCGACGAGCTGACGGAGGCCGCGCCCGACGACCCGCGGGTGGAACGGGCCGCGCAGGCGCTCGCCGACTGCATACCGGACAGCGTGGTCGCCGAGGTCGGCGGGGAGGACTGGGCGCGCGCGGCCGGTGCGGGCCGGGAGGCGGACGCCGGATTCATGGCGGCGTACTACGCGCACTTCCCGCCCGCGCAGGCCGAGGCGATGCGCCGGGCGATCCAGCTGGTCGCGGAGCGTGCGCGGTGAGCCGGCAGCACGGGAGGGTGCGACGGATGCTGGCGCATGAGGGGCGGTGGCTGGTGAGCCTGGTGTGGTGGGTGGCGCGGCGGCGGTCCGGCGTGGCGGCGGGCGAACGGGCCCTGCCGTACGCGGCCGCGCAGTCGGCGCTCGTGTACGGGCTGACGTTCGTGTGCGTGGTGGAGACGGCCGGGGTGCATGCGATGCTCGGCGACGCCCCGGTGGCGCGGGCGGTGCTGCTGGTCGTCGACGTCTACATGGTGCTGATGATGCTGGGGCTCCAGGCGGCCGCGGTCACCCGGCCCCATGTGCTCGGCGCGAACCACCTGCTGCTCCGGGACGGCGCCCGGAGGGAACTCCGCATTCCGCTGGACCGGATCGCCTCCGTCCGGTACGACCTCCACTCCCCGAAGGACGGGAAGCAGACCACAAGCGGTGGGGTGTGGGCGCTGGCCGTGGGCGGGCAGACGTCGGTGACCGTGGAGTTGACCGGGCCGGTCGTCGGGGTACGGCTGTCGGGGCGCCGGGACGAGGTGCGGACGGTGCGGTTCCACGCCGATGACGCACGGGGCGCGGTGGCGGCCGTACGGGCGGCGGTGGCCGCGGTGGCGGCCGGGGCGGATGCGGGGGTGGCCGTGACGGATGAGCGGGTCCCGGCGGCGGAGGGGCGGGACCCTGCGGCGGACGGGCGGGCCACGGAGGCCGCATAGGTCACCCAGGCCACCGCGTAGGCCGCGTAGACCGTCGCGTAGGCCGCGTGGGTCACGGCGAGCGCGGGGCTTCGGGTCGGCCGTAGTGGTCCGGAACGGCATCACACCGGGGTGAAGCGGACCGGTTCGAGGCCCGGGTCGGCCTCCGCAAGGCGGACCCGGATGCGCTGGCCGAGGGGCAGCGCGAAGCCCTCCGGGCCGGCCTCGACGCGGCCGATGACGGCGGGCTCGGAGAGGTGGACGGTGCCGCGGGTGGGATCCCTCTCCTGGAGGTCGACGACCAGGGCCTCGAAGGTCTCGCCGACCCGGTCGCGCAGCAGCGCCGCCTCGACGAGGTCGACGCAGGACCGCTCGACCCGGTTGGCACGCTGGGCACCGATCTCCATCTCGTGCGGCAGCGCGGGCAGCGCACTGCGCACCCAGTCCGCCGGCTCATGACCGGCGGACGCGGCCAGGCACAGCTCGGAGGTGTAGCGGTCGACGAGCCGGCGCAGCGGTGCGGTGGCGTGCGCGTACGGGGCGGCGACCGCGGCGTGCAGCGCCTCGGATGCGCTGGGCGGGGAGCCGTCGAAGGCGGTGTAGCCGGCGCCGCGCAGCAGGGCCGTGCACTCCTGGAGGAACGCGGCGTGCGGGGCGCGGTGCGGGTCGAGGCTGCGGATCAGTGCGGAGTACGAGGTGTGGTGCGGCCAGTCGACGCCGAGCGCCCGGGCGGCCAGCCGCAGCCGGGCGACCGAGCCGTCCGGCGCGGTGGGGAGGGTCCGCAGGATGCCGGTGCCGGCGGCCAGCATCAGTTCGGCCGCAGCCATTCCGGTGAGCAGGGAGATCTGCGCGTTCCAGCCGTACGCCGGCAGCGGTGCGCGGTACTCCAGGCGGTAGCGGCCGTTCCGCTCGACGATCTCCTGTTCGGGGGCGTGCAGCGAGATCGCACCCCGGGCCACCTCCAGCGCCTCGCGCAGCAGGCCGATCTCCCGGAGCAGGTCGAGCGGCTCCTCGGCGGTCCCCTCGTCGATGGCCCGCTGGACGCCCGCGTAGTCGAGCCGGGCGCGGGAGCGGACCAGGGCACGGCGGACGGAGGTGGCGACCAGAACGCCCTCGGGGTCGAGGTCGAGCTGCCAGAGGACGGCCGGGCGGTCCTGATCGGGCAGCAGGCTGGCGGCGCCCTCGCTCAGCGCGTACGGGTAGAGCGGGATCCGCTCGTCGGGGAAGTACAGGGTGGTCACGCGGTGGTGGGCCTCGGCGTCCAGCGCACCGCCGGGCGTCACGAAGGAGGCGACGTCGGCGACGGCGTAGTGGATGCGGAAGCCTCCGTCGGGACGGCGGGAGAGGAACATCGCCTGGTCGAGGTCGCGGGAGCCGGGCGGGTCGATGGTGAACAGGGGGAGGTCGGTGGCGTCGTCCAGGGCATGCTCGGTCGCCACCGCGCCGTCGGCGGCCGGGATCCGCGGGGCCCGGGCCGCGCTGTCCGCCTCGGCCTGGGCGGTCGGCGGGAAGTGGTCCGGGACCTCCAGATCGATCCGCAGCTCCCGCAACGCAGCGCGCAGCGGAGCCTCGGCTGCGTCGGTCACATGCATATGGCGACGGGGCATGGCACCGAGCGTATGGCCGGATGGCGCCTGCGGCGCGCCGTACGTGGGAGCCGGGGAAGCGCACCTGGGCGCCGGTGGCACGCCGTGCGTGGAGGCGAGGGAAGCGCGTCTGACGCCCGTGGCGTGCGGGGTGGGTGTGGCTCGGGGGCAGGACGCCGGCGTGCGGGGTGGGTGTGGCTCGGGGGGCAGGCTGCTGGTGGGCGGGGTTCTCGGTGTGGGCGGCGCAGGCCATACGCTTTCCGGGGGCCGCACCCCCGCCCGTACCGCCGTGAAGGAGAACACCGTGCTCGTGCTGTTGCCGCCGTCCGAAGGCAAGGCTCCGGGAGCGGCCGGGGCGCCGCTGGACACCGGCGCACTGTCGCTGCCCGGGCTGACCGCCGCGCGTGAGACGGTCCTCGGCGAGCTCACCGACCTGTGCGCGGCGGACGAGACCAAGGCCCAGGAGGTGCTGGGTCTCAGCGACGGCCTGAAGGGCGAGATCGCCAAGAACGCGGGCCTGCGGACGGCCGGGACGCGGCCGGCCGGCGAGATCTACACCGGCGTGCTCTACGACGCGCTCGGCCTGGCGTCCCTGGACGCGCCGGCCCGGGAGCTGGCCGAGCGGTCGCTGCTGGTGTTCTCCGGGCTGTGGGGCGCCGTCCGCATCACCGACCGGATCCCGTCGTACCGCTGCTCGATGGGCGTGAAGCTGCCGGGGCTCGGTGCGCTGGGCGCGTACTGGCGGGCGCCGATGGCGGAGGTGCTGCCGGCGGCGGCCGGTACGGGCCTGGTGCTGGACCTGCGGTCGGCGGCGTACGCCACGGCGTGGAAGCCCAAGGGCGAGGTGGCCGGACGGACCGCGACGGTGCGGGTGCTCCAGTCGAAGACCGTGAACGGCGTGGAGAAGCGCACGGTGGTCAGCCACTTCAACAAGGCGACCAAGGGCCGGCTGGTCCGGGAGCTGCTGTCGGCGGGCCGGACGCCGGAGGGCCCGGCGGAACTGGTCGAGGCGCTGCGGGACCTGGGATACGCGGTGGAGGCCCAGGCCCCGGCGAAGAGCGGGAAGCCGTGGGCGCTCGATGTGATCGTGACGGAGCTCTAGGACCGCACCGGGCTGTTGATTGCACCCTGTGCAACGTTCATTGCGCAGGGTGGGCGCGGGCCGCACTATGGGCCGCGTGACCAACGCCGCCTCGTCCCCCGCCTCCTCCCCGGCCTCCTCCCCCGCGCCCGCTCCTGGCCGCTCCACGCCTCACCCGTCCGCCGCTGGTCCTTCCGCTCCCTCGGTCCTCGGGCTCGCCCCCGTCGTCCCGGTCGTCGTGCTGGACGAGGCGACCGACGCGGCACCGCTCGCACGGGCACTGGTCGCCGGTGGGCTGCCGGCGATCGAGGTGACCCTGCGGACGCCCGCCGCCCTGGACGCCATCCGGGCGATCGCCGAAGAGGTCCCGGACGCGGTGGTCGGCGCGGGCACCCTGCTCAACCCGGACCAGGTCGCCGCGGCCCGCGCGGCCGGTGCGCGTTTCCTGGTCAGCCCGGGCTGGTCGCCGCGACTGCTGGGCGCGCTGCGGGACTCCGGCCTGCCCTTCCTGCCGGGCGTCTCGACGGCCTCGGAGGTGGTGGCCCTGCTGGACGAGGGCGTCACCGAGCTGAAGTTCTTCCCGGCGGAGGCGGCCGGCGGGACGGCCTTCCTGAAGTCGCTGGCCGCCCCGCTGCCGCAGGCCCGTTTCTGCCCGACCGGCGGGATCACCCCGGCGTCCGCGCCGGCGTACCTCGCGCTGCCCAACGTCGGCTGTGTGGGCGGTACGTGGATGCTGCCGGCCGACGCGCTGGCCACGAAGGACTGGGGGCGGATCGAGCGGCTGGCCCACGAGGCGGCGGCACTCGGCGGCTGACCCGCAAGGCCACCGGGACCACCGGGGCCACCGGGGCCACCGGGACCACCAGGACCACCGGGGCCAACGGGTCGTCAGCCACGCGGCACCGCACGCCGTGACGCCCGGCGCACCAGCCCAACTCAGGCGCGAGGCCTCACTCAGCGCAGGTGCCAGACCTGGCTCAGCGCAGAGGCGAGGCCTCGTTCAGCGCAGATGCGACGTCTCGTTCAGCAGCCGCAGTGAGGCGTTGCCGTCGGAGTAGTACGCGACCGCGGACAGCGAGGCGGCGGAGAGTTCCATCCGGAACAGCGACTCCGGCGGGGCGCCCAGCGCCAGCCGGACCAGGGTCTTGATCGGCGTGACGTGGGTGACCAGCAGGACCGTCTTGCCGGCGTACCGGGCCAGCAGCTTGTCACGGGTGACCGCGATCCGGCGGGCGACCGACGCGAAGGACTCGCCGCCCCCGGTGGGCGCCGCCTTCGAGGAGTGCAGCCAGGCGTCGAGGTCCTCGGGGTAGCGCTCGCGGACCTCGGCGAAGGTCAGCCCCTCCCAGGCACCGAAGTCGGTCTCGCGCAGGCCCTCTTCGAGCCGTACCTCCAGGCCGAGCCGGTCGGCGACCGCCTGGGCGGTCTCCCGGCAGCGCCGCAGCGGTGAGCTGACCACGGCCTGGATCGTGCCGCGGGCGGCCAGCGCGGCCGCGGTGGCCTGCGCCTGGCGGTGGCCGGCGGCGGAGAGTTCGGGGTCGGTGCCGCCGCTGCCGGAGAACCGCTTCTCGGGGGTCAGCGCCGTCTCACCGTGCCGCAGCAGCACGAACGTGGCGGGCACGCCGAGGTCCGGGGCGCCCCAGCCGACCGGCGGCGCCGCCACCGCCTCGGGGGCCGCAACGGCCTCCGCCCGCTCCGCCTCGGCCTCCGCGCGTTCCGCGGCCTCGTCGGCGGCCCGGGCGGCGGCACTGCGGGCGGGCGCGGCGGCGGTGGCCAGCGCGGCCCGGGAGTCCCGCGGCTCCCACTGCTTGCCGATCTTCCCGGCGTCCATCGCCTCGTTGGCGAGCCGGTCGGCGTGCTTGTTCTGGGCGCGCGGGATCCACTCGTACGTGACCCGGCCGGCCGGGTACACCGACCTGGCCTCGGCGGCCAGCGGCTTCATGTCGGGGTGCTTGATCTGCCAGCGCCCGGACATCTGCTCGACGACCAGCTTGGAGTCCATCCGGACCTGGATGCGGGCCTCCGGGTCCAGCGCGTGCGCCGCCCGCAGCCCGGCCACCAGGCCCTTGTACTCGGCGACGTTGTTGGTCGCGGTGCCGATGAACTCGGCGGCCTCGGCGAGCGCCTCGCCCGTTTCCGGGTCGAGGACGACCGCGCCGTAGCCGGCCGGCCCCGGGTTGCCCCGGGACCCGCCGTCCGCCTCGACGATCAGCGTGCGCGGCACGGCCTACAGGCCCGAGTCGGGCGTGCGGACCAGGATGCGGCCGCAGTTCTCGCAGCGCACGACCTTGTCGGCGGCGGCCGCCCGGAGGTCGTTCAGCTCGGTGATGTTCAGCTCCAGGCGGCAGCCCTCGCAGCGGCGCTGGTAGAGGCGGGCCGCGCCGACGCCGCCCTCCTTGGTGCGGATGCGGTCGTAGAGCTTCAGCAGGTCGTCCGGGATGTCGGCGACGGTCAGCTCGCGCTCCTTGGTGACCGCGGCGGCCTCGGCGTCGATCTCGCTGCTGGCGGCGTTGCGGCGGGCGACGGCGTCGTCGACCTTGGCCTGGATCGCCTCCACCCGGGAGGTCAGCTCGGTGACCCGCTCCTGGGCGGCCTCGCGGCGCTCCATGACCTCCAGGACGACGTCCTCCAGGTCGCCCTGGCGCTTGGCGAGCGAGGCGATCTCGTGCTGGAGGTTCTCCAGGTCCTTGGGGGAGGTGACGGCGCCGGAGTCCAGGCGCTTCTGGTCGCGGGCGGCGCGCTGGCGCACCTGGTCCACGTCCTGCTCGGCCTTGGTCTGCTCGCGGCTGGTGTCGCTCTCCTCGGTCTGCGCGGCGACGAGCAGGTCGCGCTGCTGGGTGAGGTCGGCCTCCAGGGTCTGCAGCTCGGCCAGCTCGGGGAGGTTCTTGCGCCGGTGCGCGAGCTGGGTGAGCCGGACGTCGAGGGCCTGGACGTCGAGGAGGCGGATCTGGTCGGCGGGCGCGGCGTTCAGCGGGGGGCTCCTGTGGTGTGCGTCGGGGTGAAGTGCGGGGTGGACGCCGCGTGGGCGGTCCAGGGGTCGGTGACCGTACGGGAGACGTGCGTGCGCAGTCCCCAGTCGTGCCGGTCGGAGACCGCGTCGAGCTGGGCCGCGGCCTGCTCGCACCATGGCCATTCGGTGGCCCAGTGGGCCGCGTCGAGCAGCGCCGGCGGGCTGGTGCGTCCGGTGGTCTGGGTGGCCTCGGACGCCGGGTGGTGGCGCAGGTCGGCGGTGAGGAAGGCATCCACACCGGCCGCCCGGACATCGTCGAAGAGACCGTCGCCGGAGCCGCCGGAGACCGCGACGGTGCGGATCTCGCGGTCCGGGTCGCCGGCCGCCCGGATGCCCTGCGCGGTGGCCGGCAGGTGCGCGGCCGCGTACGAGGCGAACTCGGCCAGGGTCATCGGGTGCGTCAGCTCGCAGATCCGGCCCAGGCCGCGGCGGCCCGCCGGATCGCTCGGGTCCGGCACCAGGGGGCCGAGGACGCGCAGGTCCAGGGCTCCGGCCAGGGCGTCGGAGACCCCGGGGTCGGCGGTGTCGGCGTTGGTGTGCGCGACGTGCAGGGCGATGTCGTGCTTGATGAGCGTGTGCACGACCTTGCCCTTGAATGTGGAGGCCGCGACCGTCGTCGTCCCGCGCAGGTAGAGCGGGTGATGGGTGACGAGCAGGTCGGCGCCGAGCCGTACCGCTTCGTCGGCGACCTCCTGGACGGGGTCGACGGCGAACAGCACGCGGCGGACCTCGGCGTCCGGGTCTCCGCAGACCGTGCCGACGGCGTCCCACCCTTCGGCCCGCTCGGGGGGCCAGAGGGCGTCGAGCGCGGTGAGGACTTCAGACAGTACGGGCACGGGTGGAAGGTTACCTCCCGGCCGGGAACCCGCACCGCCGCCGCCCGCACACGGGTTCACCTGAGCACGTCTCCTCGTCGCCCACTCTCCCGCTCGCTGGACTTGGGGGCGCCGTGACGTCCCCTCCCCTCCTTGTAGGGAGGCGATACGCACCACGGTCCGTCGACCGTCGAGGCGGGCCGAACGTGGCGGCCTTGTACTCGGGCAGCGCCACGAACGCGGACCGTCCGGCGTTCCCCACCCCCGAGCACGGGAGGTCCGGCGTTCCCCCACCCCCGAGCACGGGAGGACTGACCGACACCCGGCAGCGACGTCAGGCATGCCTGAGTCGGCTCACGGTTGAAGCGTGCAGCACACCCGCCCCGATCGGCACCGGAGAACCGGACATTCGCCACCCTTATGCGTGAAGTGCAGCAACCGCGCCGATCGGCCGGAAGTGCGAAAACTAGCGTCGGTCTGCCGACTGGAGGTGACCACTTCATGACGATCTGCGCCACTGAGGACGCCACGGCGCTCGACGGCCCGCCCCGCGCGGCCCTGACGATCGCCGCCGACGGCTCGTACGCCGCCCGGCTCGCCCGGCACGACGACGCCGACCGGAGCTGGTTCCCGGAGCGCTGGACGCTGAGCGGCCCGGAGCCGTACGCGGTGCCGCTGCCCGGCAGCCAGCCCGAGGAGCCGGACAGCGAACTGCTGCCGCTCACCGACGGCCGGGTGCTGATCCTGCGCCGGGTCGCCGACCGCTTCGCCCTCTCCCTGCTCTACCCGACCGACCCCGGGACCGGCGAACTCCTGCTGGGCACCGTGGAAGCGGAGGAACTGACCCTGCTGCCGCCGACGCCGGGCGGCACCGATGCGTACGCCCTGGCGCCGGGGTGCGAGCGTACCGCGCTGTGGCGGGTGCCCGGCGATGCGGGCGGGCCCGAGCGGATCGCGGAGATTCCCGGGCGCTGTACGGGCGGTGCATGGCTGGACCGCAGCGGGCGGCTGCTGGCCCTGGACCGGGAGCTGAACGGCCGGACGAAGACCGTGCTGGTCGATCTGGAGCGGGGCGGCGAGGCCGGGCTGCTGCTGCAGATCACCGAGGAGAGCAACGACCGGCTGCTGTTGGCCGATCCGGACAGCGGCCTGCTGCTGGTCCGCTCCGACGCGCCGGGGCACGACCGGCTGGGCTGGGGCGTGTTGGGCAGCAGCCTGCCGGTGCGGTTCCCGGAGTGCCTGCGGCCGGCCGGTGCCCTGGTGACACCGTTCGCCGTACAGCCGCGGCAGATGCTGGCGCCGGAGAGCTGTGCGGTGGCGTTCCGGGTGGACACGGCGGGCGGCACCCGGCTGGGGATCTGGCGGCCCTGGGGCCGGCGGCTGCGGCAACTGCCCGTACCGGACGGGTGGCTGACGGGGGCCGGGCTGTGGACGGCCGACGGCGAACTGCTGCTGCCGTGCGCGACGGACGCGGAGCCGTGTGGGCTGGCGCGGATGGCCGTACCGCTGGAGCCGGTGGAGCCGTTGCCACCCAGGATGCCGGTGGGGGCGGCGGGGCCGGTGGGGGCGGTTGACCCGATGGGGGCGGCTGACCCGGTGGGGCCAGTGGGACCGGTTGATCTGCCGGGGCCAGCGAGGTCGGTCGGGCCGGAGAGGCCGGTTGATCTGTCGGGGCCGGTGGGACCGGTTGACCTGTCGGGGGCGGCGAGGTCGGTCGGGCCTGTGAGGGCGGTTGACCCGGTCGGGCCGGTGGGGTCCGTACGGGTGGGGGCGGACGGGGAGGCCGTGCGCGGCGGGGGGATTGTCCCGGCTGCAGGGGATGCCGACAACCGCTCCACAGCATCTGCACAACCGAAGGCGGTCTGCACGGAACCACAGCGCTCCCCCGCACATCTCCGTATGCGCAGGCCGGTTCCGCTGCAGCAGGCGCCTCTCGGGGCCCGCCAGGCCCGGTGGAGCGGGAATTCCCACCCCGTTAAACTTTCGGGTGGGGGCTACGCAGCCGGTTGACCGGCCACCGGTGACGCCGCCGCCGGGGTACGGCCCCGCGGCGGTCGGGCGGGGTCCCGACGCGTACAGCAGCAAGCGATCCGACGGAGTGACTCTTCCCATGTCCGAAGCCCGAACCGACACGACCCAGGCGCGCCCCCAGGAGGCATACGCCCAGGCCGCCGAGGCTGCAAGCTCCGGCAGGCATCGTGGTCCGGCCGCCACGGAGGAGTCCGACTCCGCCGCGCACGGCCGGCACCGCCGGGACAAGCAGCCGCAGGACGCATAGGTCCGCGGGCCGGCCGCCCCGGCCGACCACTCGCGCCGCCCAAGCCGTGCTTCAGGAGCCGTGCTTGAGGGCCAGCACCTCGCCCGCCGCGAACGTCTCGTGCGGCGGGCGCCGTGCGTAGTAGGGCGTCAGCAGCTCGTCCAGCTCCTCGAAGGTGAAGGCCTCCTTCGCGGTGTCGAATTTGGCGGCGATCCGGGGTCGTTCCGCGATCGCGACCATGCCGCCGTGGACGACCAGCAGCTGGCCGTTGATCCGGGCGGCGGCCGGTGCGGCGAGATAGCCGACGAGCGGTGCCACGTGCTCGGGGGCCAGTGGGTCGAGTCGGCCGTCGGCCGGTTCGCCGAAGCCGGCGAAGACGTCCTCGGTCATCCGGGTGCGGGCGCGCGGACAGATGGCGTTGGCGGTCACACCGTATTTGGCCAGGGCCAGCGCCGTGGAGGTGGTCAGGCCGACGATGCCCCCCTTGGCGGCGGCGTAGTTGGGCTGGCCGGCCGAGCCGGCGAGGAACGCCTCCGAGGAGGTGTTGACGATCCGGCCGTACACCGGGCCGCCGGCCGCCTTGGACCGTTCGCGCCAGTGGGCAGCGGCGAAACGGGTGGTGTTGAAGTGGCCCTTGAGGTGCACCCGGATCACCGAGTCCCACTCGTCCTCGGTCATCGAGAACACCATCCGGTCCCGGAGGATGCCCGCGTTGTTGACGAGGATGTCGAGCCGGCCGTAGGTGTCGATCGCCAACTGGACCAGTGCACCGGCCTGTTGGTGATCGGCGACATCACCGACGTGGGCCACCGCCCGGCCACCCGCCGCGCGGATCTCGGCGGCGACGTCCTCGGCGGGGCCCGCGGAGGGGGCGCCGGACCCGTCGCGGTCCGGCTGCCCGTAGTCGTTGACCACGACCGACGCGCCGAGCCGGGCGAGTTCGAGGGCCTCGGCGCGGCCCAGTCCGCGGCCGGCCCCGGTGACGATCGCGGTCAGGCCCTCAAGTGGCTGTGCCATCTGGCGTTCCCGTCCTTTCGGTCGTGGTGCGGCTCTCGGTTCCTCCGCCGGGGCGCGGCCCCGCGACGGTGGCCGGTCAGATCTCTATGCAGGTGCGCAGTGCCGTCCCGGACCGCATCTGGTCGAGGGCGTCGTTGATCTCCGGGAGCCGGACGCGGTGGGTGATCAGTCCTTCGAGGTCGATCCGGCCGGCCCGCCAGAGGGCGATGGCCCGCTCGTAGGAGCGCAGGACGTCCCCGCCGCCGTAGAGGGATGGCAGGATCCGCTTCTCGTCGAAGAACAGCTCGAACATATTGACCTGGAAGGTGTCGTCCATGGCGCCGGCGCCGACCACGCACAGGGTGCCCCCGCGCCGGGTCGTCTCGTACGCGGTGCGGGCGGTGGCGGACCTGCCGACCACCTCGAAGACGTAGTCGAAGCCCTCGCCCCCGGTGAACTCGGCCTTGGCGCCGTCGAGTTCCTCCGGCGCGACGGCCTCGGTGGCACCGAAGCGCAGTGCCGCCTCGCGCCGGGCGGGCACCGGGTCGACGGCGACGATCCGGGCCGCGCCGCAGGCCCGTGCCCCCTGGATGACGGAGATTCCGACGCCGCCGCAGCCGATGACCGCGACCGAGGAACCGGCCGCCACCTGCGCCGTGTTGATAGCCGCGCCGAGCCCGGTGGTGACCCCGCAGCCGATCAGCGCGGCGATCTCGTACGGGACGTCGTCCGGGATGGGCACCGCGCAGTTGGCGGCGACCACGACCTCCTCGGCGAAGGTGCCGGTGCCGGCGAACCCGAAGACGTCCCCGCCGGGCCGCCGGAAGTTGGGCGTACCGGCGTTCATGAACCCGGCCAGGCACAGGTGGGTCTGGCCGCGTTTGCAGGACGGACAGCTGCCGCAGGCGGGCAGCCAGCACATCAGCACCCGGTCGCCCGGAGTGAGGCCGGTGACGCCGTCGCCGACGTCGACGACCTCCCCGGCGCCCTCATGGCCGGGGACGAAGGGCACGGGCTGCGGCAGCACCCCGTTCATCGCCGACAGGTCGGAGTGGCACAGTCCGGTCGCCCGGATGCGGATCCTGACCTTGCCGGGCCCGAACCCCACCGCCTCGACGTCGTCGAGGACCTCCAGTTTGTCCTGCCCGGTCTCGTGCTGTACGGCTGCGCGCATCTCACGGCTCCCTTCGGAGACGACAACTCGGCGGCGACGAAGCGATGACTGAGCGGCGGCCCGCGGTGGCTGAGCGGCGGCCAGCGGTGGCTGAGCGGTGGCTAGCCGTGTTCGACGACGGTGTCCGCCAGCACCGCCGCGTCGTCCCGCTCGGGTGCCGTCACCGACACCTGGATCCGGCCGGGCTCGCGCCAGAGCCGGATGCGGAGCGTCTCACCCGGGAAGACCACCCCGGCGAAGCGCGTGCGGTACGACCGGACCCGGGAGACGTCCCCGTCCAGCAGGGTGTCGACGACCGCCTTGAGCGTGACCCCGTAGGTGCACAGCCCGTGCAGGATCGGCCGGTCGAAGCCGGCGAGCTTGGCGAACTCCGGGTCGGCATGCAGCGGGTTCCAGTCGCCGGAGAGGCGGTAGAGCAGCGCCTGGTCGGCGCGGATGTGCCGGTCGGCGGTCAGGTCGGGGGCGCGGTCGGGGAATTCGAGGGGGGCGGAGGGGCCGCGGTCGCCGCCGAAGCCGCCCTCGCCGCGGACGAAGATCTGGGTGTCGCAGGTCCACAACGGCCCGTCGTCGTCGGCGGCCTCGGCGCGCAGCACGATGACGGCGGCCTTGCCCTTGTCGTACACGGCCGGCACGGACGAGGTCTGGGTGGCGCGGCCGCGTACCGGCAGCGGACGGTGCACGGTGACGGTCTGCCCGCCGTGCAGCACGGCGGCGAGGTCGACGTCGATGCCGGGTGCGGAGAGCCCGCCGGCCAGCGCCATGCCCCCGCCGGCGACGGTGGCGAAGCTGGGCAGGACGTGCAGCGCGCTCTCCAGGGTGTAGCGCAGTTCGTCCGGGTCGGTGGCGGCCCGTGGTTTCTCGGCGGTGGCCGCGCCGGCGCCGATGCCGAGGTGGTAGAGCTGGACGTCCTTGTGGTCCCAGGCGAGTTCGGTGGTCCGCGGTTCGGCGGAGGTGGCCTTGGCGACGTCGATGGGCATGGGGGCGGTTGCTCCTTCACCACGGTGGGTTCGGTGGAAGACCCCGGCCCGGCCGTCCGCACCGTCGACCGGGCCGGGGTCGTCACTGGTCGGCACGGACCGCGCGGGTCGGCGGTGCCGCACGGGACACCGGTCCGGCGCGAACCGCGCGCGGGCCGGCGGTGCCGCACGGGCGCCCGCCGGGCGCGGATCGCACGCCGGTCGGCCGTGCCGCACGGGACACCCGCCGGGCGCGGTTCGGGCGCCGGTCGGTGTGCCGCAGGGAACAGCCGCCAGGCGCGGTTCGCGCGCCCGCCGGCCGTGCCGCACGGAACAGCCGCCAACTTCTAGAACGCGTTCTAGCCGATGGCCTTCATGTATAGCCGATCCGACCGGCACCGGGAAGTCCCCTGACGGTTTGTCAGAAACGCGTCGCCGGCCGGGGACCGCGGCGGTGACATTTGTCAGCGGGCATCACCCACATTCGCCCCTGCCCCGCCCCGCCCACGCTCCGTAACGTCATGGACGGGAACCGACCGGAGGGGGCGGAGATGACACCGGAGATGACACCGGGGACGGAACCGGGGGCGACACCGGGCAGGACACGGACGACGGCGCAGGTGGCGCCGGGGGCGCGGGGCGAGGGCGGCACGGCCGTGGCGTTCTCCGGCGTCACCCGGAGTTACGGCGCGGTCCGGGCCGTGGACGGCATCGATCTGCGGATCGCGGCCGGCGAAACCGTGGCGCTGCTCGGCCGCAACGGCGCCGGCAAGTCCACCACCCTGAACATGCTGCTGGGGCTGCTGCCGCCCTCCTCGGGCACGGTGCGGCTGTTCGGCGGCGAGCCGGAGGCCGCCGTACGGGCCGGCCGGGTCGGGGCGATGCTGCAGGACGGCAAGGCGATACCCCGGGTCACCGTCCGCGAACTGGTCGGCTTCGTGGCCGCCACCTACCCGCGGCCGATGGACGTCACCGAGGCGCTGGAGCTGGCGGGCCTGGCCGAGTTCGCCGGGCGGCGGGTGGACCGGCTGTCCGGCGGCCAGGCCCAGCGCGTCCGGTTCGCGGTGGCGCTGGCCGGCAACCCCGACCTGCTGGTCCTCGACGAGCCGACCGCCGCCCTGGACGTGGAGGCCCGCCGGACGTTCTGGCGCGCGATGCGGGCGTACGCCCGGCGCGGCCACACCCTCGTGTTCTCCACCCACTACCTGGAGGAGGCGGACGACCACGCCGACCGGATCGTGGTGATCGACCGGGGCCGGGTGGTCGCCGACGGCAGCGGCGAGGCGATCAAGCGGCGGGCCGGCGGGTCGCTGGTCTCCTTCGACCTCGCGGGCGCGCCGACCGCACCGCTGTCCGGGCTGCCCGGCGTACACACCGTGGAGGTCCGCGGCGACCGCGCCCGGCTGCGTACGGCGGACTCCGACGCCACGGTCCTGGCGCTGGCCGGACTGGGCCTGGTCCGCGGCCTGGAGGTCACCGCCGCCAGCCTGGAGGACGCCTTCCTCGCCCTTACTTCCCCCGACGCACCACACCACGACGCGCCACACCGCGACACCCCGCACCTCGACGCGCCACACGTCGACGCGCCGCACCACCACGCGCCGCACCTCGACGCCCCGAAGGAGACCGTGTGATGCTCGCCTACCTCCGTCTCGAAGTCCGCCGTACGCTGCGCGACCGCGGCTTCGTGATCTTCGGCATCGGCATGCCGGTGCTGATGTACGTCCTGATGACCAACATCGGCACCGGGCCCGGCAGCGCCGACATGGGGTGGAAGACCGCCTCGATGGTCGGGATGGCCGCGTACGGCGCCCTGGGCGCGGCGATCGGCACCGGCACCGGCGTCGCCGAGGACAAGCAACTGGGCTGGCTGCGGCAGCTGCGGATCACCCCGATGGGGCCGCTGCGGGCCGTGGTGGGCCGCGGGCTGACCGGGTCGGTGACGGTGCTCCCGGCCATCACCGCGGTGCTGCTGGTGGGCGGGCTGGTCAACGGCGTTCGGCTGCCGGCCTGGCAGTGGGCCGCGCTGGCCGGCCTGCTGTGGGTCGGCACCGCCCCGTTCACCCTGCTCGGGCTGGGCAACGGCTACCGCCTCTCGGCGCAGTCCACGGGCGTGGTCAACACGGGCTGCATGCTGCTGCTGTCGATCGTCGGCGGACTGTGGTTCCCGGCCGAGCTGTTCCCCGGCTGGCTGCGCGCGCTGTCGTCCTGGACACCCGGCAACCGCTTCGCCGAGCTGGGCCGGAGCGTCACCGAGGGCGGCGCACCGAGCCCGGCGGCAGTGGCGGTGCTGGCCGCCTGGCTGGCAGTCTTCGGCGGTTACGCGGTGTACGCGTACCGGCGGGCCGCACGGACGGTGTGACCGGCGATGGCGCAGATCTGGGGTACGACAGTGCAGCAGACCACGGAGCAGGACCCGGTCGGCGGGACGCCCGGCGGGGCTGCGGGGACGGACGGGGTGACCGGGGTGGCCGGGGAGACCGGGGTGGCCGGGGGCGACGGCTCGTCGTGCGCGGCGAAGCGAACGCCCGACGGGAAGCCCGACAAGGGCCCGGGCAAATACAGCTTCCTGCCCTGGCTGCTGATGGGGCTGGGCGCCTTCTCCAACATCGTGCAGGGCAGGACCGGCAACCCCTGGCTGGCCGGCCTCGGGCTGCTGGCCTTCAACTCCTTCTACCTCACCGTCATCTGGTCGGCCTTCAGCCCCCGGCTGCGCGACACCCGCTACCCGGTCGTCGCCCTGGGCGTGCTCACCGCCATCACCTACGCCATCGCGCTGGGCTTCGGCGGCAGCTGGTTCCTGTTCTTCCCGCTGCTGTCGCTGGCCTCCGGTACGGTCCGCGCGCTGCGCGGCAAGAAGCTGGCGCTGTGGCTGATCACGCTCAGCGGTACGGCCGGGTTCCTGTCCGGTTGGCAGGACAGCGACCCCAGCGAGTCGTTCGGCATCGGCTACGGCACGTTCCTCTCCGGCATGGTGACGTCCACGGTGCTGAGCCTGTTCGACACCATCCAGGAACTGAAGGCCACCCGGCAGGAACTGGCCCGCAGCGCCGTGGAGAAGGAGCGGCTGCGCTTCTCCCGCGACCTGCACGATCTGCTGGGGCACACGATGTCCCTGGTCGTGGTCAAGGCCGAGGCGGTGCGCCGGCTGGCGCCGCGCGACCTGGACGCCGCGCTCGCCCAGGCCGCGGACATCGAGGCGGTCGGCCGGCAGGCGCTGACCGAGATCCGCGAGGCGGTCACCGGCTACCGCGAGGGCAGCCTCAGCACCGAACTGGACCGGGCCCGTTCGGCACTGGAGGCAGCCGGCATCGAGGCGGTGGTCCGGCAGGCCGGGCCGCCGCTGCCCCCGCAGGCCGGTGCGCTGCTGGGCTGGGTGGTCCGCGAGGGCGTCACCAACGCGGTCCGGCACAGCGGCGCCACCCGCTGCGAGATCGCGGTGCACGCCGACGAGGAGCGGGTGCGGCTGACGATCACGGATGACGGGCGGGGTCCCGTAAGCTCCGGTGCGGCCCCGGCGGCCGGCCGGAGCAGGTTCCGCGACCGCGTCCCCGGACGCGACGGCGGCAACGGCCGTACGGACCCCGCGGACGGCGCCGCCGCGCCGCCCGGCACACCCGGCCCGGTCGGCGGCACCGGTCTGAAGGGCCTGGCCGAACGGCTGGCGGCGGCCGGCGGCACGCTGCGCAGCGGTCCCGACGGCCGGCGCGGCTTCCGGGTGACGGCCGAACTGCCGGTCGGGGTGGGGAAGATGACGGAGACGGAAGGGTTGACCAGGTGATCAAGGTCCTGCTCGCGGAGGACCAGGGGATGATGCGGGGCGCGCTGGCGCTGCTGCTCGACCTGGAAGAGGACATGCAGGTCGTGGCGCAGGTGGCGGCGGGCGACCGGATCGTTCCGGCCGCGCTGGAGGCCCGTCCCGACATCGCCCTGCTGGACATCGAACTCCCCGGCCGCAGCGGGCTGGACGCCGCAGCCGATCTGCGCGCCGCGCTGCCGTCGTGCAAGGTCCTGATCGTCACGACGTTCGGCCGGCCCGGCTATCTGCGCCGCGCCATGGAGGCCGGGGCGTCCGGGTTCCTGGTGAAGGACGGGCCGGTGGAGGACCTGGCGGCGGCGATCCGCCGGATCCTCGCCGGGGAGCAGGTGATCGACCCCGGGCTGGCCGCGGCGGCGCTCAGCGCCGGGCCCAATCCGCTGACCCAGCGGGAACGGGACGTGCTGACCGCCGCGGTGGACGGCGCGACCGTCTCCGACATCGCCGGCAAGCTCCACCTCTCCCAGGCCACCGTCCGCAACTACCTCTCCGCGGCGATCGGCAAGACCGGGACCCGCAACCGCATGGAGGCGGTACGGGCGGCGCGGCAGAACGGGTGGCTGTAGCCGGGGGGCTTCCGGGGTCCGGGCGCTAGCCGTTGGCCACGTCCGCGCGGCGCCGCGGCAGGGCGAGCAGCATGAGCAGAATGCTGCCCAGCAGCACCCCCGAGCCGACCTGGAAGGCCAGTCCGTAGCCGTCCGCCAGCGCCGCCTTCGCCCCGTGGCCCGCCTCGATGCGGGAGGCGGCGACGGTGGACAGGATCGACAGGCCCAGGGCGCCGCCCATCTGCCGGGAGGTGTTGATCAGCCCGGAGACCAGGCCCTGGTCGGACGGGTCGGCGCCGGAGGTGGCGATGGCGGCGACCGGGGTCGCGGTCAGGCCGGCGCCCAGCGCCATCAGGATGCCGGGGCCGAGGATCGTGCCGAGGTAGGTTCCGTCGACGTCCATCGTGCCCTGCCAGACCATGCCGGAGGCGGAGATCACCGCACCGGTGACGGCCAGGGTCTTGGCGCCCAGCCGGTTCATCAGCCGCGGCCCGAGCTTCGAGCCCAGGACGATGGACAGCGAGTGCGGGATGAACGAGAGTCCGGCCTGCAGCGGTTTGTAGTCGAGCACGTTCTGGACGTAGAGCGAGAGGAAGTACCACATCGAGAACATCGCGGCGCCGGCCAGCACCATCGCCGCGTTCGCCGAGGAGACCGAGCGCAGCCGGAACAGCCCCAGCGGCATCAGCGGCGCCTTGGCCCGCGCCTCCACGGCGAGGAAAGCGGCGAGCACGACCAGTCCGGCGGCCAGCGGCAGCAGCGCCGAGGCCGAGCCCCAGCCGTCCGTCTCGGTCTGCACGATCCCGTAGGCCACCAGTCCCAGCCCGCCGGTCACCAGCAGTGCACCGGGCACGTCGAGCCGCCGGACGGCGCCCTGCCGGCTCTCGGTGAGCCACAGCGCCGCGCCGGCCAGCACCAGCGCCCCGACCGGCACGTTGATGAGCAACACCCAGCGCCACGACAGGTATTCGGTGAGCACCCCGCCGACCAGACCGCCCACCGCGCCGCCGCCGGCGCCGACCGCCGTCCAGGTGGCGATCGCACGGGTACGGGCCGGGCCGGCCGGGAACGACGTGGTGAGGATCGTGAGGGTGGCCGGCGAGAGTACGGCGGCGCCGATGCCCTGGACCGTACGCGCCGCGATCAACTGCCAGGGCTGCTGCGCCAGTCCACCCCCCAGACTCGCGACGGTGAACAGCGCCAGCCCGAGGACGAAGATCCGCTTACGGCCGAAGAGGTCCGCGGCCCGGCCGCCGAGCAGCATGAAGCCGGCGAAGGTGATCACGTAGGCGTTGACGATCCACTGCAGGCCCAGCTCGCTCAGCCCCAGACCGGTCCGTACGGCGGGCAGCGCCACGTTCACCACCGAGACGTCCAGGACGACCAGGAACTGTCCGGCGCAGACCAGCAGCATCACCAGCCACGCCGGAGCGGCGCTCCGGCGGGCGGTCGTGGACAGGGTGGCGGACTCGGCTATCGGCGGCATCGGGGGCATGCGGACCATGCTCGCACCGACCCCGCACCCCCCGCATCGGGATATCGGTGCATACACCACCTGACCGGGGTCCTAGGTCGGTGGGCGGAGGGCGGGGCATACGGAAGGGCGGGCCGGGGCGGGTGAGCGAAGACGGCCCGGGCCGAACGGGGGCAGGGGGCCGGGGGCCTTGAAGCCGAACCGCCATCTAGCCGCATCGCCCCTCCCGAACACGGCCACTCCGCTGGTCACGCGGGCGGCCCGTTGCCCATGTGTACGAGAGGTTGGTGGGGCTGTGGGAGGTCCGGACAGGGAGGTCCGCCCGGAAAGCCACGGTCACGCCGTCCAAAAAGGTGCCAACGAGCCGTGCGTCCCTTTCCTGCTGTGACCGCCACTCGCAGCGTACGGCCGCGCGCTGGGAGCCCTTCGCAGGCCACCCCAGAGAGCTCACCCGCACCACCCCCGACGGAGCCCATGACGGACGCTACGCGCCTCGATAGCGAATCCTCGATGACCCCTTTCGGATAGGCATTTCGACTGAGCTCCTCACGGCCGGTCCGCCGGGTCGAGCTCATCGCCAAGGGCCGACGGCCGCACAGCCGGAACGCCGCCCCGCCCCGCGGCCTCACCTCCGCAGCAACGTCACCACCGCCGCCCCGCCCAGGCCGATGTTGTGGGCCAGGCCCACGCGGGCGCCGGGGACCTGTCGGGCGCCGGCCGTGCCGCGGAGTTGCCAGACCAGTTCGGCGGCCTGGGCGAGGCCGGTGGCGCCCAGGGGGTGGCCCTTCGAGATCAGGCCGCCGGACGGGTTGACCACCCAGCGGCCGCCGTACGTGGTGGCCCCGTCGGCGACCAGCTTCCCCGACTCGCCGTCCGCGCACATGCCCAACGCCTCGTACGTCAGCAACTCGTTGATCGAGAAGCAGTCGTGCAGCTCGATGACGTCCACGTCCTCGATGCCCAGCCCGGACGCCTCGTAGACCTGCCGGGCGGCGGCCCGGGACATCGGCTTGCCGACGACGTCGATGCAGGAACCGGAGGCGAAGCTCTCCTCGGTGTCGGTGGTCATCGCCTGGGCGACGATCTCCACCGCCCGGTCGGCCAGCCCGTGCGCCCGGACGAACCGCTCGGAGGCGACCACCACCGCGGCCGCGCCGTCGGACGTCGGGGAGCACTGGAGCTTGGTCAGCGGGCGGTGGATGACCTTGGCGGCCAGCACCTCCTCGACCGTGTGGACGTCCCGGAACTGGGCGCGGGGGTTGTGTGCGGAATGCCGGTGGTTCTTGGCGCCGACCGCGGCCAGTTGCTCCGCCGTGGTGCCGTACCTCGCCATGTGCTCGCGGGCCGCGTTGCCGAAGATCTGCGCGGTGGGCGGGGTCCGTTCGAAGCCGTGCGCGGCCGCCATGACGCCGTAGTGGCGGGCGACCGGGGAGGCCGCGAAGTCGCCCGCGGCGTCCGCGCCGCCGCCCAACGCGCCGCGCCGCATCTTCTCGAAGCCCAGTGCCAGCACGCAGTCGTTGAGGCCGGAGGCGACGAACTGGCGGGCCATCATCAGCGCCGTCGCGCCGGTCGCGCAGTTGTTGTTGACGTTGTAGACGGGGACCCCGGTCAGGCCCAGCTCGTACGCGGCGCGCTGACCGGCCGTGGACGGCTGGTGGCAGTAGCCGACCGGCACCTGCTCGACGGCGTCGTAGCCGACGCCGGCGTCCGCGAGTGCCGCCTCGCCCGCCTCCTCGGCCATGTCCCAGTACTGCCACTCGCGGGTCTCGGGCTTCTCGAAGTTCGTCATCCCTACGCCGACGAGGTACGCCGTGCCTGCCATACAGGTCCTCCTGGTGAGTCACCGGGCGTCGTGCGGGGTCAGATGAGGGGGCGGGGCTCCGGGTCGCGGGGCAGTCCGAGCAGCCGCTCGGCGACCACGTTGCGCTGCACCTGGGTGGTGCCGCCGGCGATGGTCAGACAGCGCGACATCAAAAAGCCGTGCAGGGCGCGTTCGCCGGCGCCCTCGCGCACCGCGCCGGCCGGACCGAGCAGTTCCAGCGCCAGTTCGGCGGCCTTCTGCTGGTGCGGGGTCTGCAGCAGCTTGCGGATGCTGGCGCCGGCGCCCGGTTCGAGGCCGGAGACCTGCTGGAGCGTGGTGCGCAGGGTGATGCAGGCCAGCGCGTGCGCCTCGGCGGCCAGGGCGCCCACCCGGGCCCGTACGGAGCCGTCGAGGCCGGCGGTGCGGTCGAGGAGCGCGGTCAGTCCGGTGTCGAAGGTCAACTGGTCGGCCATGTGGACGCGTTCGTTGTCCAGGGTGGTGCGGGCCACCTTCCAGCCGTTGCCGATCTCGCCGACCACCGCGTCGGCCGGCAGCAGCACGTCGTCGAAGTAGACCTCGTTGAAGAGCGCCTCACCGGTGATCTCCTTCAGCGGTCGGACGTCGATCCCGGGAGCCTTCATGTCGACGACGAAGAAGGTCAGCCCCTTGTGCTTGGGGGCGTCCGGGTCGGTGCGGGCGAGCAGGATGCCGTGGTCGGCCCACTGGGCGGCCGAGGTCCACACCTTCTGTCCGTTGATCCGCCAGCCGGCACCGTCGGGCCCGTCCACCCGCTCGGCGCGGGTCCGCAGCGCGGCCAGGTCCGATCCGGCCTCCGGTTCGGAGAACAGCTGGCACCACAGCAGCTCCCCGCGCAGCGACGGCATCAGATAGCGCTGCTGCTGTTCGGCGGTGCCGTGGGCGAGCAGCGAGGGCACGACCCAGGTGGCGATGCCCAGGTCGCTGACGGTGACCCCGGCGGCGGCCAGTTCCTGCTGGACGGCGAGCTGCTGGACGGGGCCGGCGCCCCGCCCGTAGGGCGGCGGGAGATGCGGTGCGGCGTATCCGGTGGGGGCCAGCTCGCGGCGGGCGGCCGCGGGGTCGAGTCCGCGTACCCGGTCGATGACCTCGCGGGCCTCGATGCGGAACTGCTCTGCTTCCGCGGGGAGTCGGAGGCTCAGCGGGCGCCGGGCGCCGTCGGCGGCGTAGGCGGCGGCGCGCAGCCGGTGGGTGTCGCCGGCGCCGAGCAGCTGGCGGGCCACCGCCGCCCGGCGCAGGTGCAGATGGGCGTCGTGTTCCCAGGTGAAGCCGATGCCGCCGAGGATCTGGAGGCAGTCCTTGGCGCAGCTGAAGGCGGCGTCGAGGGCGGTGGCGGTGGCGAGGGCGGCGACCAGTCCGCGGACCCGGGGCGGCTCGTGGTGGGCGCGGGCCGCGTCCCAGACCAGGGCGCGGGCCTGTTCGCAGCGGACGAGCATGTCGGCGCAGAGGTGTTTGACGGCCTGGAACTGGCCGATGGGGCGGCCGAACTGCTTGCGGACCCGGGCGTGTTCGGTGGCGGTGGCGAGGGCCCAGGCCGCGGTTCCGCAGCTCTCGGCGGCGAACAGCACCCCGGCCAGGTCGCGGACGAGGGCGTCGTCGATCGCCACCAGCCGGTCCGCGGGCACCGGGACGCGGTCCGCGCGGACCTCGGCGACCGGGCGGGTCGGGTCGGCGCTGTCCTGGACGCGTACGGTCAGGGCCGCGGTGTCGACGGCGAGGTGGACGGTGCCGGTGGCGGTCCGCGCGGCGAGCACGAGGAGGTCGGCGTCGGCCCCGGCGAGGACCGGCGGCGCGGTGCCGTCGAGGACGTAACCGCCGGGCGTCGTGGTGGCGGTGAGCGTGCCGGGGCCGAGCGCCACCGCGCCGGTCAGCTCGCCGGTGGCGAGGGCCCGTACGAGGTGCCGGTGCGCGGCGCCGTGGTGGAGCAGTGCGGCGGCGAGGACGGTGGGCAGGTACGGGCCGGGGAGTGCGGCGCGGCCCAGTTCTTCGAGGACGACGGCGAGGTCGAGCAGGTCGCCGCCGCCCCCGCCGTCGGTCTCGGGGAGGTGGAGGCCGAGCAGGCCCTGTGCGGCGAGGCCGTCCCAGTGGGCGGGACGCCCGGGGCGGGCGGGTGCGGTGTCGAGGAGCTTGCGGACCTCTTCGGGTGGTACGGCCCGGCGGGCCCAGCCACCCGCCGCCTCGGCCAGGTCGCGGTGGTCCGGTGTGATTCCGATGCCCATGCGGGGCAGGCTAGAACACGTTTCAATCTGACGGAAGGTCAGGTGGGCCGGAATGTTCCGTCCGGCGGCCCGCGGCGGGGGCCCGCGGGGAACGGCCGGCGGCGCACAGGAAACGGTCCGGTGAATTCCGCACGGAATGCCTTTTGCCCGCCCCGGTGGTTTCCGGTGGGCGCGTTTCCCGTTTCCGGACATCCGGGAAACCTCCGGCGATAAACCGGCGGGAACGGCCGGGAATCCGCCGGCCCGACTCCCCCGGCCGGTCCGGCCGGCCGGAAAGCCGCAGGGAAATACGAACCCCCGCACGGCCGCCTCCGGCCCGTACGGCACGATGAGCCCTCCGACCGCACCACCAGGAGGAAGCCCATGTCCGCTCCCACGGCGCCGACCGCCCCGCAGCCGGAGACCCTCGCCGCGTTCGAGGCGGCGAAGGGCTTCATGCCCGCGGACGAGGGGCTCGCGCTGTACGCGGCGGCGGCCGGGGCGGCGCGGCTGGGGCTGCCGCTGGTGGAGGTCGGCACGTACTGCGGCCGGTCGACCCTGCTGCTCGCGGACGCGGCCCGGGCCGCCGGGGTGCCGGCCGTCACCGTGGACCACCACCGGGGCAGCGAGGAGCAGCAGCCCGGCTGGGACTACCACGACCCGTCCGTGGTGGACCCCGAGGTCGGCCGGATGGACACCCTGCCCACGTTCCGCCGCACCCTGCACGCGGCCGGGCTGGAGGACCACGTGATCGCCGTCGTGGGACGTTCCCCGCAGGTCGCGGCCGTGTGGGGGCGGCCGGTCGGGCTGGTCTTCATCGACGGCGGGCACACCGACGAGCACGCCACCGCCGACTACGAGGGCTGGGCGCCGCACGTGGCACCGGACGGCCTGCTGGTCATCCACGACGTGCACCCGCACCCCGAGGACGAGTTCACCGGCCAGGCGCCGTACCGGATCTACCTGCGGGCGCTGGCCTCCGGGGCGTTCACCGAGGCCTCGGCACAGGGGACGCTGCGCGTGCTGCGGCGCACCGGCCCCGGCATCTGATCCGGGCCGCGGGCTACCATCGCGGAGATGTCGAACGGCAGCACCTTCCCCCCGCCCCGCCGCCGGCGCGGCACCGCACTCCTGGTGCTGGCCGCCGTGGCCGTGATCGCCGTCGGCGGCTGGCTGTTCTGGCGGCAGACGGGCGCACCCGGCGACCCGGCGGCCCGGGGCGGTACGCCGGCGCCCGGCCGGACGGCGGACGGCGGCACCGGGACCGGCGGCCGGTCGGACGGGCGTACCGGCCACGGCCCCACTCCCCGCCCGGGCGGCACGGGTGATCCGCACGGCAGCCTCAAGGGCAGGACCGTGCTGATCGACCCCGGCCACAATCCGCACAACAGCCGGCACAACGGGCAGATCGCCCGGCTGGTGAACATCGGCACCGGGCGCAAGGAGTGCGACACCACCGGCACCGCCACCAACGGGGGCTACGCCGAGGCGTCCTTCACCCTGGACGTGGCCCGCCGCGTCCGCACCCTCCTGGAGCAGCAGGGCGCCAAGGTCGTCCTCACCCAGGACGGCGACCGCCCGTACGGGCCGTGCGTGGACGAGCGCGCGGCGCTCGGCAACAAGGCGCACGCGGACGCCGCGGTCTCGATCCACGCCGACGGCTCGGCCGCCGGCAACCGCGGCTTCCACGTCATCCTGCCCGCGCGGGTCACCGCCGGCCCGGCGGACACCACGGCGATCACCGGCCCGTCGCGACAGCTGGGCGAGCGACTGGCCGACCGCTTCCGGACGGTAACCGGAAGCTCGCGGTCCAATTACGTCGGCCACGGCACCGGGCTGGACGTCCGCGGCGATCTCGGCGGGCTCAACCTGTCCACGGTGCCGAAGGTGTTCATCGAGTGCGGCAATATGCGCGACGCGGAGGACGCCGCGCAATTGACCGACGGGCACTGGCGGCAAAAAGCGGCCCGCGGGATCACCGAGGGCATTACGGACTTCCTGACACGCTGACCACCCACGACGTCCACGCCCCGGCCGATAACGCATCGAAACCAACAGGCCGACCCGCCGGATTCGACGATAGGTTCCCCTTTACGATGGGTGGTCACCGCCGTGCCTCGCACCGCGCGCACCGCGACAGCGTCGAATAGACCACGAAAGAGACAAAGGACCCTTACGTGAACATCCGCTCCCTCACTAGAGGCGACGGCGTGGTGATCGGAGCAGCGGTGCTGCTGTTCATCGCCTCGTTCCTCGGCCTCTCCGGCGCCCCGGACTGCACCGGCCCGTACGCCAAGTACTGCGAGGCCCAGGACTACAGCAGCTCCAACGCCTGGAGCTCCGTCTCCGTGCTCATGAGCGTGTACCTGGCCGGCGTGATCGGCGCGGCGATCATCATCCTCAGCCGTGCGCTGCCGCAGCAGCGCAAGGTCGCCGGTCTGGACCTCGGCCAGTTCGGCGTTGCGCTGAGCATCTTCGCGGCGTGGACGGCGTTCTGGGACATCATCGACGTCCCCAACGCCGGCGCCGGCCTGATCGTGGGTCTGATCGCCGCGCTGGCGCTGGCCGCCGGCGCGGTCGCCGGTCCGCTCGTCCCGGCGCTGAAGGCCGAGCTGATCGGCGCGCCCAAGCCGCCGGCCGCCCCCTACGGCGCGGGCCCCAACCCGGGCTACGGCTACCCCGGCGCCCAGCAGGCGGCGGGCCAGGGCTACGGCTACCCGGGCCCGGGCGGCCAGCAGACCGGCCAGACGCCCGGTCAGCCGGCGGCCGACGCCACGGCGGGCGGCGCGGCGGGCGCGGCCCCCGCGGCCGGCGCCCCGGCGGACTTCGCCCCGTTCTGGTTCGCGGTCCCGGTCGCCCGTCCGCTGTACGGCGAGGACGGTTCGCCGTCGCCGATCGCCGAACTGGCGCCCGGCACCTGGTACCTGGCGGTGGAACAGCGCGGTCAGGCGCTGATCGCGCAGACCCAGGACGGCCGTCGCGGCGTCCTGCAGGACACCACCGGCATCCAGCGCGGCTGACCCGCCGCCACCGTCCCCCAGCGGTCCTTCCACGGCCCCTCGCCTTCCGGCGGGGGGCCGTTGCGCTGCCCGCCCGCCGGCCGTACAGTGCGCCGCACCGCATCGAACTGACGAGGCGTCAGCTATCGCGGTGAAGGCCCGGGACGTCCGTACGGAGAGGGGCGATCGCCATGCGACTCGGTCTGGCACTGGGCTACTGGGGCCGCGGCCCCGACCCCCGGCACCTCGAACTCGCCCGTGCCGCCGAACGCCTGGGCTACCACTCGGTGTGGACCGCGGAGGCCTGGGGCTCGGACGCGTTCACCACCCTCACCTGGATCGCCGCCCACACCTCCCGCATCGAACTGGGCACCGGCATCGCCCAGATGGCCGCCCGCACCCCCACCGCGACCGCGATGCACGCCCTCACCCTCGACCACCTCTCCGGCGGGCGGCTGCTGCTGGGCCTGGGGCTGTCCGGGCCGCAGGTCGTCGAGGGCTGGTACGGGCGGCCGTTCCCCAAGAGCCCGCTGACCGCCACCCGGGAGTACGTGGACGTCGTCCGCCAAGTGCTGCGCCGCGAGGGGCCGGTGGAGTCCGACGGGCCGTTCCATCCGCACCCGTACCTCGGCCCGGACGGCACCGGTCTGGGCAAACCGCTCAAGCCCATCACCCATCCACTGCGTGCCTCGGTGCCGGTCCTGCTCGGCGCCGAGGGGCCCAAGAACATCGCCCAGACCACCCGGATCGCGGACGGCTGGCTGCCGCTGTACTGGTCGCCCCTGCGCACCGGCGTCCACCAGGAGTCGCTGGCGGGCGCGCCCGAGGGGTTCCGCATCGCGCCGATGGCCCGCGCGGTGGTCTGTGACGACGTCGCGGAGGGGCTGTGGCCGGTGAAGGCGATGCTCGGCTTCTACATCGGGGGCATGGGGCACGCGGCGAAGAACTTCCACGCCGATCTGATGGCCCGTATGGGATATCCGGAACAGGCCCGCCGGATCCAGCAGCTGTTCCTG
Source organism: Streptomyces sp. NPDC021749 (assembly GCF_040640655.1). Taxonomy (NCBI): domain Bacteria; kingdom Bacillati; phylum Actinomycetota; class Actinomycetes; order Kitasatosporales; family Streptomycetaceae; genus Streptomyces; species Streptomyces sp. NPDC021749. Next base: position 76,377 of record NZ_JBFACE010000031.1, read on the forward strand.
GAAGGCCGCAAGGAGGAGGCGGTGCGCGCCGTACCGGACGCGTTCGCCGACGAGATCTCCCTGGTCGGCCCGCGCGAACGGATCGCCGAGCGGCTGGCGGCGTGGCGCGCGGGCCCGGTCACCGACCTGCTGGTCACCGCACCGGACCCGCGGACGCTACGGGTGCTGGCCGAGCTCAACGCCTGACGGCCGGCACCCGCCGCTCACTCGAACGAGGCGTACGTCAGCCAGGTGTCGAGCAGCGCCCGGTCACCGAGCACCTCGACCCGGTCGCTGTCGGCGGGCAGCCGGCGGTAGAGGACGCCGAGCACGTCGGTGAGCGGGCCGCGCAGGGCGACCGCCGCCTTCTCGTGGGCGCGGCGGTGGGTGAACCGGTCGCCGGTGAGGTCGAGCAGCCATTCGGCGTTCAGCTCCGCCGGGGTGTCCGTGGCGTGCAGGTGGATCGTGCGGCCGGGCCCGAAGGGGGAGACGCCGTGCGCCGCGAACCGCTCGGCGGCCTCCGGCAGCGCGCACAACTGGAGCCACTCCTCCAGGCAGTCGGCGGCCACCTCCTGCGGCACGTCGAAGGGAACGCCGGCGGCGAGCGCGGCGTCGGCGCGGTGCACGACCGTCTCGTGGGTCATCCGGCGGGCCCAGAAGCCGGCCCGCTGCACCGGCGGCGCCCAGGTCCACACCGCGGCGTCCGGCCCGGCCTCGCGCAGTGCCGCCACGGTCTGCTCCGCGCCCTCCGCGAGCCAGGCGTCCAGGGCCGCCGCGTCCTTGCCCTCGGGGCCGGCCGCGCCCGGCACTTCCTCGGGGCCGACGGCCTTCTCCGCGCGGGTGGCGACGATCGTGCCGGCCCAGCGGTGCGCGCCGCCCACGTGCCGGGCGAGGTCGGCCAGCGTCCAGTCGGGACAGGTCGGTACGGTCACGGAGAGGTCGGCGCTGCGCACGATCTCCCGGAACCGGGCGGTCTCGTCGAGGAGTTGGGAACAGTAGGCGTCGTGGCTAAGAGAGCCTTGGAGAGTCATGTGCCGCACGGTAGTGCGCATCGCGGACCCAGGGCGTCCTATTTGAACGGCGCGCCGGGTCCGCTGATGCCGCGCCTACCGGCAGCAGTCCGGGTCGAGCCCCGTCGGCAGCCGTTCACCGCCGAACACGAGGGTGGTCGCCTCGTCACCGCCCACCGCCGCCACCGCGAGCAGCAGCGAACCGGCCGTCCAGGAGGTGCGTTCGCGCGGCCAGACCGCGTCGTCGTCGAAGACGTAGCCGGTCCAGTACATGCCGTCCTCGGCGCGCAGGTGCTGGATCCACTTCAGGATCGTCACGGCCCGCTCGGACTCCCCCATCGCCCACAGCGCGAGCGCCAGTTCCGCGCTCTCGCCGCCGGTGACCCAGGGGTTGGGCAGTACGCAGCGCACGCCCAGGCCGGGCACCACGAAGCGGTCCCAGTCGGCGTCGATCCGGTCCCGGGCGGCCTGGCCGCGGACCGCGCCGCCGAGGATCGGGTAGTACCAGTCCATGGAGTAGCGGGCCTTGTCCAGGAACCGCTCGGGGTGGCTGCGTATCGCGTGGCCGAGCCGGCCGGCCGCCAGCTCCCAGTCCGGCTGCGGCTCCTCGCGCTGCTCGGCGAGCGCCAGCGCGCAGCGCAGCGCCTGGTAGATGGAGGACGAGCCGGTGAGCAGCGCGTCGCGGACCGGGGTGCCGTCGTCCTCGCGCTTCCAGCCGATCTCCCCGCCGGGCTGCTGCAGTTCGAGGACGTACTCGATCGCGGCGTGGACCGCGGGCCACATCCGGTCGAGGAAGGCGTCGTCGCCGGTGGACAGGTAGTGGTGCCAGACGCCGACCGCGATGTAGGCGCAGAAGTTGGTCTCCCGGCCGCGGTCGGTGGGTGCCGCCGCGTCCCCGTCGGCGTAGGCCGCGTACCAGGACCCGTCCGGGTTCTGGTGCCGCACCAGCCAGTCGTACGCGGCCTCGGCGCGCTCGTGTTCGCCGGCCGCGTCCAGCGCCATGGCGGCCTCGGTGTGGTCCCACGGGTCGAGGTGGTGGCCCCGGAACCACGGGATGGCGCCGTCCGTGCGCTGGGTCGCCAGGATGCCGTCGACCGTACGGGCGGCCTCTTCGGCGGTGAGCACCCCCGGCAGGACGAGCCGTTCGGTACGCCCGGGACTCGTCACTTGGCGGCCCCGGCGGAGGACTTGGCGGAGGATGTGGCGGATGCCTTGGTGGAGGACTTCGCGGGTGCCTTGGCGGCGGTCGTGGCGGTCTTCCGGGTGCGCGCGGCGGGCCGGGCGGCCGGCGCCGGCGTCTCGGCGGGCGCGCTCGCCTCGTCGGCGACGGGCGCCTCGGGCAGATGCGGCTTGGTGGCGTAGACGACGAAGCTCTTGCCGATGACGGGGTTGAGGGCCCGCTCGGCGAGCCGGGTGGCCAGCGGCTTCTTCATGATGTCCCAGACCAGCAGCTTGTGGTACGCCTGCACCGGCAGCGCCTTGTCGTTGTCCACCCCGAAGGCGCACTTGAGCCACCAGTAGGGGCTGTGCAGCCCGTGGGCGTGGTGCGTGCCGTACGGCTCCAGGCCGGCCTCCCGCATCTTGCCGAGGAGTTCGTCGCCCCGGTAGATGCGGATGTGGCCGCCCTCGACCTCGTGGTAGGCGTCGCTGAGCGCCCAGCAGATCTTCTCGGGGCCGTACCGCGGCACGGTGACCGCGATCCGGCCGCCGGGGCGCAGCACCCGCACCATCTCGGCGAGCACGCCCTTGTCGTCCGGGATGTGCTCCATGACCTCGGAGATGATGACGACGTCGAAGCTGTCGTCGGGGAACGGCAGGGCCAGCGCGTCGCCCTCCAGGGCGGTGGCGGACGCACCGGCCGGGGCCTCGCCGGCCTCCTTCATCGCGGCGAACCACTTGGCGACCTCGCGGATCTCGTCGCCGTTCTGGTCGAGGGCGACGACCTGCGCGCCGCGCCGGTAGCACTCGAAGGCGTGCCGGCCGGCGCCGCAGCCCAGGTCGAGCACGCGGTCGCCGGGAGCGAGCGGGAATCGGGAGAAGTCGACGGTCAGCACGGCGTTCTGCTTTCGTCCGGCAGTGGGTGGCAGTGGTGCGGCAAACGGCGGCGGGCCGCCCGGGGAGGCGGCGCCGGGGAGGTGGCGGAGCTATCTGCGGGCGGCGGACCGGCCGCCCTGGAGGGCCATGGCCTCGCGGTAGCGCTCGGCGGTGCCGATGGCGGCCTGGCGCCAGGTGAAGCGGGCCAGCACCCGCTCCCGGCCGGCCGCACCCAGCCGGCGGCGCAGCTCCGGGTCGCCGAGGAGGCGCAGCAGCCCGGCCGCCAGCGCACCGGCGTCGCCCGGCGGCACCGCCAGACACGTCTCGCCGTCCGGTCCGGCGACCTCCGGGATGGCGCCGCCGGTGGTGGCGAGCAGCGGGGTGCCGGTGGCCATCGCCTCGGCGGCCGGCAGCGAGAACCCCTCGTAGAGGGAGGGCACACAGGCGATCTGGGCGCCGCGGACCAGGTCGACGAGTTCGGGGTCGCTGATGCCCTTGACGAACTCGATGGCGCCGGCCAGCCCGAGCCGTTCGATGGCGGCGGCGACCGGTCCGTCGTCGGCGCGCTTGCCGACGACCACCAGGTGGGCGTCGGGGTTCTCGGTGCGCACCTTGGCGAGCGCCTCGACGAGGTGGATCAGGCCCTTGAGGGGGACGTCGGCGCTGGAGGTGGTGACGATCCGGCCCGGCACCTCGGGAACGGACGCATCCGGCGAGAAAAGGTCGGTGTCGGCGCCGATGTGCACCACGTGGATCCGGTCGGGGCGGACACCGAGGTCGTCGACGATCTCCTGGCGGGACGAGCCGGAGACGGTCAGCACGGACGGCAGTCGGCGGGCGACCCGCTTTTGCATCCGGGTGAAGCCGTACCAGCGGCGGACCGAGGCGCGGCGCTTCCAGTCCGTGGCGGCGGCCAGGTCGAGCCGGCGGTCGACGGTGATGGGGTGGTGGATCGTGGTGACCAGCGGGGCGCCGAGCGCGCCGGAACCGCCGAGCAGGCCGTAGCCGAGGGTCTGGTTGTCGTGGACGACGTCGAACTGGCCGCGGCGGGCGGCGAGATGCCGCCGGGCGCGCAGCGAGAAGGTCAGCGGCTCGGGGAAGCCACCGGTCCACATCGTGCCCACCTCAAGGGCGTCGATCCAGTCCCGGTACTCGCCGCGCTTCGGCGTCCGGAACGGGTCCGGCTGGCGGTAGAGGTCCAGGCTCGGCAGCTCGGTCAGCCGCACGCCCTCGTCGAGGACCGGGTAGGGCTGGGCGCCGATCACCTCGACGGTGTGGCCGAGCCGGGCCAGCTCGCGCGAGAGGTGGCGTACGTAGACGCCCTGGCCGCCGCAGAACGGGTTCCCCTTGTACGTGAGCATCGCGATGCGCAGGGGGCGCCCGTGGTCCCCGCGAGACGTGGCCGCGGTGCGCTCCGGGCGCCCGTGGTCCCCGCGAGACGTGGCCGCGGTGCGCTCCGGGCGCCCGTGGTCCCCGGGGAAGGTGGTCGCGGGGGGCTCCGGGTGCTCGCCGTGCGGCGGGGCGGTGGCCGGGGATGCCTCTGCGGGGCGAGGCGCGGCTGCCTGGACGGCCTCTGCGGTCACGCACGGCCCCCTTCTCACTGGACTTTCGCCGGAGCGTAACCGCTGGCGGTAATCTAGAACAAGTTTCAGAACTGTCGAGCTACTGATCAGTTCACCGAGCTTCGAATCTACCGGCCGAGAACGATGCGAAAAGAGCCGCACCAGGTGATTCGCGCCACGACCCACGCCCCTGCCATGCTGTGCCGATCACACCACCGGCACTCGCCGCATCGCGGACGGAATGCCACGGAATGGGAACAATGACTACGGAATCCAAGGCAGCCAGGCCGGCGCTTCCCGCGAGTCCCCCTCTGACGGAGCGTCAGGAGGCGCGGCGCCGCCGCATCCTGCACACCAGCGCCAAGCTGGCCTCCCGTGGCGGCTTCGACGCCGTACAGATGCGCGAGGTCGCCGAGTCCTCGGGCGTCGCGCTCGGCACGCTCTACCGCTACTTCCCGTCCAAGGTGCATCTGCTGGTCGCCACCATGCAGGACCAGCTCCAGCACATGCACGAGACGCTGCGCAAGCGCCCGCCGTCCGAGCCGGATCCGGGCGCACGGGTCGCCCAGACCCTGATGCGGGCGTTCCGCGCACTGCAGCGCGAACCGCACCTCGCGGACGCCATGGTCCGCGCCCTGACCTTCGCCGACCGCTCGGTGAGCCCCGAGGTCGACACGGTCTCCCGGCTGACCACGGCGATCATCCTCGACGCGATGCGCCTGGACGGCCCGCCGACCCCCGAGCAGCTCTCCGCGGTCCGCGTCATCGAGCACACCTGGCACTCGGCCCTGATCACCTGGCTCTCCGGCCGTGCCTCGATCGCCCAGGTCAAGATCGACATCGAAACGGTCTGCAAACTGATCGACGTGACGTCACCGGGGGCGGGGGGCCAGGGAACAGCGCGGAAGCGTTAACTCCGCCCCCCACTCGGGCAGTTGGCCCCGCAAGGGGCCTTCACGACCCTTACGGGTCCGCCGCCCCCACCCCCTAGGGGCCCCACCCCCTACAGGCCCGGCCCCGCCCCGCCCCCGCGCCCCTCCCGCAGCCCGCTGTGTCACTCCTCCGGAGGGAAGACCGCCTCCCCGCTGTCCACCACGGTGAGCATGATCGCCTCCACGGGGCACCCCTCGGCCGCCGCCAGCACGCGCTCGCCGGGCTCCGTCTCCGGCGCCACCGGATGGGACTGCCGCGCGGCGTCCAGCCGGAACCCGTCCGGCGCCGCGCCGACACACATCCCCGACCCGATGCACACGCCCCGGTCGACCTCCACCCGCCAGCGTTCCGCCGTCCGCCCCTCCGCGTCCGCCATCACGCACCCGCCGGCAGGTGGATCATCTTGTGTTCCAGATACTCCCCGAACCCCTCCGGCCCGAACTCCCGCCCGATCCCGGAGTTCTTGTAGCCGCCGAACGGCCCGAGCATGTCGATGCTGAACGTGTTCACCGAGTACGTACCGGTCCGCACCCGCCGCGCCACGTCGATGCCGTGCTCGACGTCGCCCGTCCACACCGAGCCGGACAGCCCGTAGTCGGAGTCGTTGGCGATCCGTACCGCCTCCGCCTCGTCCTCGTACGGCAGGAGGCAGATCACCGGCCCGAAGATCTCCTCCCGGGCGATCCGCATACCGTTGTCGACCTCGCCGAAGAGCGTCGGCTCGACGTACCAGCCGGTGGCCTGCCCCTTCGGCCGGCCGCCGCCGGTCAGGACCTTGGCGCCTTCCTGCTGACCCAGCGCGATGTAGTCCAACGAGCGCTGCTGCTGCCGGCGCGCGACGAGCGGGCCCACCTCGGTGGCCGGATCCAGCGGGTCACCCACGGTGAGCGCGGACGCCGCCGCGGTGAAGCGTTCGGCGATCTCGTCGTAGCGGCTGCGCGGTGCGAGGATCCGGGTCTGCGCCACGCACGCCTGCCCGTTGATCATCCAGGCGAACGGCACGATGCCGGCCACCGCCGCGTCCAGATCCGCGTCCGGCAGGATCACCGCCGCCGACTTGCCGCCCAGCTCCAGCGTGACCCGGCTGAGGTTCCGCGCCGCGACCTCCATGACCCGCTTGCCCGCCGCCACCGATCCGGTGAACGACACCTTGTCCACGCCCGGATGCCCCACGAGGTACTCGCTCACCTCGCGGTCCGCCGGCAGGATCGAGAGCACCCCCGCCGGCAGCCCGGCCGCGGTCGCGATCTCCGCGAGGAGGTACGCGTCCAGCGGGGTCTCCGGCGACACCTTCAGCACCACCGAACAGCCCGCCAGCAGCGCCGGCGCGAGCTTGGCCGCGGCGGTGAACTGCGGCACGTTCCACGGCACCACGGCCGCCACCACCCCGGCCGGCTCCCGTCGTACGAGGACCGGCCCCAGCACCCCGGCCCGCCGCTCCTCGAACGGGAAGTCCCCGGCCACCGTGAGCGCCGCGTCCCAGGCCAGCACCGAGGCCAGCGACTGCACCATGACGCCCGAGGTGTACGGGGTGCCGTTCTCGGAGCTGATGACCCTGGCGATCTCCTCGCTGCGCGCCGCGAAGGCGTCCTTGATGCGGGTCACCACCTCGATCCGGTCCGCGAGCGGGGCGTTCGCCCACACCCCGGCCTCGAAGGAGGTGCGGGCCGCGGCCACCGCACGGTCGACATCGGCCCGCGAGGCGTGCGGGACCCGGCCGATGACCTGCTCGGTGTGCGGTGAGACGACCTCGATCGTGTCCCGGCCGGCCGGATCGACCAACTCACCGCCTATGTAGAGCTTTCCGTGCTCGACGAGGTCGCTCATGGCTGCCGCCTCCCGACGATGACCTGCTGGGGATGGTGGTGCTGAGGGTGAGCCGATGGTGGTGTTGATGGTGGTGTTGAGGGTGAGCCGATGGTGGTGTTGAGGGTGAGCCGATGGTGGTGCTGAGGGTGGCAGTGGGGCGTGGACGGGAATGGTGAATTGACGGGTCGTCAGGTATTTCGGTCTCAGGAACTGTTACCAGTTCCCGTGGGAGGAGTCCACCGCGCCGGCCGAATCCGATCGCCCGCCAACTCCCCTGGAGTGGTGGGCACTTCACCCGCACGCTGAAACCCGTTCTAGTTATAGTGAGGGCGGTCGCGACGAGAGGGGACCGCCATGGGCGCGCAGGTGATCGACCACAAGGGCGGGGTGTGGAGCATCGCCGTCCCGATCCCGGACAATCCGCTCGGTCACACCCTCGTCCACCTCCTGGAGACCGACCTCGGCCCGGTACTGATCGACACCGGATGGGACGACCCGGACTCCTGGGACACCTTGGTGGCCGGCGTCACCGCCTGCGGGTTCGCCCTCACCGATCTCCACGGGGTACTGATCACCCACCACCACCCCGATCACCACGGCCTCTCCGCCAAGGTCAGGGAGGCGTCCGGCGCCTGGATCGCGATGCACGCCGCCGACACCGCCGTCGTACGCCGCACCCGCACGGCCGCACCCGGACAGTGGCTCGACTACCTGATCGCCAAACTCACCGCCGCCGGCGCACCGGACGAACACCTGGCCCCCCTGCGCGAGGCGCGCGCCAAGGGAAGGAGCGGCCGCCGACCCGCCGGCCGGCAGGTCGCACTGCCGGACCGCGAGATCGCCCCCGGCGAACTGCTCGACCTCCCGGGACGACGCCTGCGCGCCGTCTGGACGCCGGGGCATACGCCCGGCCATGTGTGCCTGCACCTGGAGGAGGAGCATCCGGGGGCCGGCCCCGGGCAAGACGGGCCAGAGGGCGGGGACGGACGGCCGGAGGGTGGGGACGCACGGCCGGAGGGTGGGGACGCACGGCCGGGTAGGAGGCCCGGCCGAGTGAGCGGCTTCGGGCGGCTGTTCTCCGGCGACCATCTCCTCCCCGGCATCACACCGCACATCGGTCTGTACGAGGAGCCGGACGCCGAGGGGGGTCCCCGCTGCTCGCACGGCATGGAGGGCTTGAGGGACGCCATCGACCCCTTGGGCGACTACCTCGACTCCCTCGAACGCGTAGCCCACCTCGCACCCGCCGAGGTGCTGCCGGCGCACCAGCACGCCTTCACCGATGCCGGCGGACGCGTACGCGAGCTCATCGCTCACCATGAAGAGCGCCTCTCCGGACTGAGAGCACTGCTCCGCGAACCGCTCACCCCATGGGAGCTCGCCGTGCGGATGGAGTGGAACCGCCCGTGGGAACTGATCCCTTACGCATCGCGGAACATCGCGGTCTCGGAGGCCGAGGCCCATCTGCGCCGGCTGGTGAAGCTGGGACAGGTGGAGCGGGTGGAACGGGCGGTGAGCGGGGGCCCGGACCGCTATCAGGCGGTGTAGGCGAACCACCGGGCGCCGCGATCGATCCACCGGACGGCGCGATCGAACCACCCGGCGGTGCAGGGCGAACGCGGGTGAGTGAGCGCACGGGGCCGACGGGGCGGACGGGGCGACAGGACGGCCGATGACGGGCCGGGCGGCCGGGGTGCCTTCGTCGTCGCCGTACGCGAGGACCGCGCGACGGCAGCCGCCTGGCGGCACTCCCGCTCCCCGTCCCCCGCTCCCCGCCCTCCGTTCCCCGTCCCCGGCTCTTCGTCCCCCGTTCCCCGCCCTACGTTCCCCGTCCTGCGGCTCTTCGTCCCCCTTCCCCGCCCTACGCTCCCCGTCCCCCGCTCCCCTCCGCTCCCCGTCCCCCCGGCTCTCCGTCCGCGCTGTCCCTCCCCCGCTGCCCTCCCCGCGCCGGAGGCCCCCCACCCGGGGCCGGTTAAGGTGTGCGGGACAACGTCATCCGTACCCGATCGGGGGAAGCCGGTGGAAATCCGGCGCTGACCCGCAACCGTGAGGACGGTCGGCCGTGCCTCGCGCGGTATCCGGCCGGACGAGCCGGAGCACCCGATGGGGCACGGCCAGGCTCGCGCCACCGGCACCGCCCTCGTGCGGAGGCCGGTGCGCGGCACCGCCGAGGTATGCGGAGCCGAGCCCGGTGCCACCACGCCCGATCAGCAGGATCGGTGCGCGGGTGGTCGGCCGAGCGCGGCTGCGTGCACCGCCGCGACCGACCCGAGAGGCACCGACCCGATGGCCCCCATGGCTTCCACGGCTCACCAGGCCGCTTCGACGTACCCCGTCGCCTTCCTGGCGCGCCGCGCCGCCACGGCGCTGGCGGCCGCGGTGGTGCTGGGCGCGGCCGCTGCCCCCGCCGCGTTCGCCGACTCCGCACCCGCCGCCGCTCCTTCCGCCTCCCCGCAGAAGCTGCCCGCCGGGCTGTACGGCACCAAGGACCCGCAGTACGACGGCGTCTGGCGGCAGTCGCTCGCGCTGCTGGCGCAGCACACGGTGGGCGTGCGGCCGGCGGCCCCGGCGGTGGACTGGCTGGTCGGGCAGCAGTGCGCGGACGGCTCGTACACCGCGTTCCGGGCCGACCCGGGCAAGCCGTGTGACGCCAAGACGATGCGGGACACCAATCAGACGGCCGCCGCGGTGCAGGCGCTGGCCGCGCTCGGCGGGCACGGCAAGAGCCTGACGAAGGCCGTGGACTGGCTGAAGTCGGTGCAGAACGACGACGGTGGCTGGAGCTCGATGCCCGGTTCGCCCAGCGACGCCAACTCCACCTCGGTGGTCATCGGTGCGCTGGCGGCGGCCGGGCAGAAGCCGGAGTCGGTGACGTCGAAGAAGGGCGGCAAGACCCCCTACGACGGGCTGCTCACCTTCCGGCTCGGCTGTGACGTCAAGGAGGAGGGACGCGGGTCTTTCACCTTCCAGCTGAAGGGGGCGGCGCCGAACGCCGATGCCACCGCGGCCGCCGCGACCGGCGCGCTGGGCAAGGGCTTTGTCGTCGGCCCTGCGGACGGTTCCGCCGATGCTCCCGTCAAGCCGTTGACCTGCAAGGACGGTGCGGAGGTCGGCGCCGGTAAGGGCAAGCAGGCGGGCGCGGCGGCGAAGGACCGGGCGCGGGCCGCGGACGGCGGCGCCGCCTACCTCGTCGATCAGCTCGACAAGAACGGGCAGCACCTGCTGTCCGCGATGCCGGGAGCGGAGAAGCAGCCGGACGTCGGCAACACCGCCGACGCCGTGGTGGCGCTGGCGGCCGGTGGCCACCGCGCCGCCGCGCAACGGCCGCTGGCGTGGCTGGAGAAGAACGCCGCCGACTGGGCCCGGCAGAGCGGTCCGGCCGGGTACGCGCAGCTGGTGCTCGCCGCGCACGCCACCGGTAAGGACCCGCGCGCGTTCGGCGGCACCGACCTGGTGGCCGCCCTCAACGCCACCGGCCCCAAGCCGGCCGCGGTCTCCGCGAAGGCCGAGAAGTCCGCGAAGGACGAGAAGAGCGACGACGGCAAGGGCGGCGGCATGGGCGTCGTGTGGGTCGTCGCCGTCGGTCTGGCGATCGGGGCGGGTATCGGTTTCCTGCTGAGCGGCCGCAAGAACCGCAAGAAGAACGAGCTCTGATGCGTCGGGCAGTCCAGGCGGTCCTGCTGGCCGGCACCGTCACAGGTCTGGCCGGCACCCTCACGGGTCTGGCCGCGGCCCCCGCCCAGGCGCAGGAGTACCGCTACTGGTCGTTCTGGAACGGCGGCGGCAAGGGCGGCTCGTGGGCGTACGCGACGGAGGGGCCGGCCACCCTGCGGCCGGCCGACGGTGCGGTCGAGGGCTTCCGCTTCACCGTCGGCGCGGATTCCGCCGCGGCCGGAAAGCCGCGTAAGGCCGCGGACTTCGACGCGGTCTGCGGTACGACGCCCGCCAAGGACGGCCGCAAGCGGATCGGCATCGTCATCGACTTCGGCACCGCCGCGGACGCCCCGGGTGGCGAGCGCCCCCCGAAGGCGCGGACCGCCTGCGCCCAGGTGCCCGAGGATGCCTCGGCCGGTGAGGCGCTGGCCGCGGTCGCCCGGCCGCTGCGCTACGACGCCAACGCGCTGCTGTGCGGGATCGCCGGCTACCCGGAGTCGGGGTGCGCGGAGCAGGTGGCGGACTCGGGTGGTCGAGGCGGCGGTTCCGGTTCCCGCTCCGGTTCCGGTTCGGACGCCGGTTCCCGTTCCGGTTCCGCTTCGGACGCCGGTTCCGGTGCGTCCGGCGCCGGCGACACCGACAAGGCGCACCAGGCCGACGGCGGGCCGTCCGCCGGTCTGCTCGGCGGCGGCGCGGCCGTCCTCGTCCTCGGTGCGGCGGCCGGGTGGCAGGCGCGCCGCCGGCGCGGATGAGCGCCCCGCAGGCGACCCGTGCCACCGCGCTGCACGCCGGCGCGTGGTGGCTGTGGGCGCTCGGACTGGCCACCGCGGCCTCCCGGACCACCAATCCGCTGCTGCTCGGGCTGCTGGTGGGGGTGGCCGGATACGTCGTCGCGGTGCGGCGCACGGACGCGCCGTGGGCCCGCTCGTACGGCGCGTTCGTGAAGCTGGGGCTGGTGGTGATCGGCATCCGGCTGGTCTTCGCGTGCGTCCTCGGCTCGCCGATCCCCGGCACACACACCCTCGTCACGCTCCCCGAAGTGCCGCTGCCGGACTGGGCGAAGGGTGTCCGGATCGGGGGCCGGGTCACCGCGGAGGGCATGGTCTTCGCCCTCTACGACGGTCTGAAGCTGGCCACCCTCCTGATCTGCGTCGGCGCCGCCAACGCGCTCGCCAACCCGTCCCGGTTGCTGAAGTCGCTGCCCGGCGCGCTGTACGAGGCGGGGGTGGCCGTCGTCGTCGCGATGACCTTCGCCCCGAACCTGGTCGCCGACGTCCAGCGGCTGCGAGCCGCCCGCCGGCTGCGGGGCCGTCCCGACCGGGGGTTCACGGCGCTGCTCCAGGTCGGAGTGCCGGTGCTGGAGGGCGCGTTGGAGCGTTCGGTGGCGCTGGCCGCGGCCATGGACGCCCGCGGTTACGGCCGTAGCGCCCGCGTCCCGCGTGCCGTACGGCGGACCACCGCGGCCCTCACCCTCGGCGGACTGCTCGGCGTCTGTGCGGGTACCTACGGCCTGCTCGGTGACACGGGGGCCGGCTACGGGCTCCCGCTCCTCCTGGTCGGACTGGCGGCGGCGCTGGCCGGGCTGTGGCTGGGCAGCCGCCGTTCCGTGCGCACCCGTTACCGCGCCGAACGGTGGGGACCGCGCGCCTGTGTGGTGGCGGGCTCCGGTATCGCGGTCGCCGCCCTGACCGTCTGGGCCGGCGGCTACGCCCCCGCCGCCCTCCATCCGCCCGCCTACCCGCTCACCGCCCCGGTCCTGCCCCTCTGGCCGGCCGCCGCCCTCCTCGTCGGCCTCCTCCCCGCCGTCGTGGCCCCGGCTCCGGCCCCGGCCACCACAGTCACCACCGCGGCCACCACCAGGACCGCCACGACCACCCGAACCGCCCAGACCGCCCAGAAGGAGCCCAGCCGATGATCCGGTTCGAGCAGGTCTCGGTCACCTACGGGGACGCCGCCGCGCCTGCCGTCCAGGGCGTGGACCTGACCGTCCCGGAGGGTGAGCTGTGCCTCCTGGTCGGTCCGTCCGGTGTCGGCAAGTCGACGGTGCTGAACGCCGTGTGCGGACTCGTCCCGCATTTCACCGGGGGGACGCTGCACGGCCGGGTCACCGTCGACGGCCGGGACACCCGCACCCACAAGCCCCGCGAACTGGCCGATGTGGTCGGGACGGTGGGGCAGGACCCGCTGGCGCACTTCGTCACCGACACCGTCGAGGACGAGCTCGCCTACGGCATGGAGTCGCTGGGTCTCGCTCCGGACGTGATGCGCCGCCGGGTCGAGGAGACCCTCGATCTGCTGGGCCTGGCCGAGTTGCGGGACCGGGCCCTGGCCACCCTCTCGGGCGGTCAGCGGCAGCGGGTGGCGATCGGTTCGGTGCTCACCACCCACCCCAAGGTCCTGGTGCTCGACGAGCCGACCTCGGCCCTGGACCCGGCCGCCGCCGAAGAGGTGCTCTCCGTCCTCCAGCGTCTGGTGCACGATCTGGGAACCACGGTCCTGCTGGCCGAACACCGGCTGGAGCGCGTGATCCAGTACGCCGACCAGGTCATCCTGCTGCCCGCTCCCGGCGCCCCGCCGGTCATGGGCGCACCGGCCGACGTCATGGCGGTCTCCCCGGTCCATCCGCCGGTGGTGGGCCTGGGCCGGCTCGCCGGCTGGTCCCCGCTGCCGCTCTCCGTACGGGACGCCCGCCGGAAGGCCGCTCCCCTGCGGGCGCGGTTGGAAGCCGTCACCCCGCCGCGGCCGGCCGACGCCGCGGACGCCCCGGAGGCCGCGCCGGTCGCGGAGGTCACGGGTCTCGGCGTGCGCCGGGGGCGGATCGAGGCGCTGCACCGGGTGGAGTTGTCCGTCCGGCGCGGCGAGACCGTCGCCCTGATGGGGCGGAACGGTGCGGGGAAGTCCACGCTGCTGTCCACCCTGGTCGGGATGCACCAGCCGTCGTCCGGCGCGGTGCACGTGGGCGGGCTGGTTCCGCACCGCACCGGCCCGCGGGAGCTGCTGCGACGGGTCGGTCTGGTCCCGCAGGAGCCGCGGGACCTGCTCTACGCGGACACCGTCGCCGCGGAGTGTGCCGCGGCCGACCGGGACGCGGGCGCCCCCGCGGGCAGTTGCCGCGAGCTGGTGGCGCGGTTGCTGCCCGGTGTGCCGGATTCCGTTCATCCCCGGGACCTGTCGGAGGGGCAGCGGCTGGCGCTCGCCCTCGCGGTGGTGCTGACCGCCCGGCCTCCGCTGCTGCTGCTCGACGAGCCCACCCGCGGTCTGGACTACGCGGCCAAGGCCCGGCTGATCGAGGTGTTGCGCGGGCTCGCGGCCGAGGGGCACGCCATCGTGCTGGCCACCCATGATGTGGAGCTCGCCGCCGAGTTGGTGCACCGGGTGGTGATCCTGGCGGACGGTGAGGTGGTCGCCGACGGGCCCACCGACGAGGTGGTCGTCTCGTCGCCCTCGTTCGCCCCGCAGGTCGCCAAGGTGCTCGCACCGCTGCCCTGGCTGACCGTTCCCCAGGTGGCCGGTGCCCTGGAGGGCGCCGTATGACGGCCGGCCGCCAGGCGCGGGCGGTGCGGCTCGGGCCCCGCTCCGTCGCGGCGCTGGTCCTGGTGTCGGCCGTCGGCGTGGTGGCGTTCGGCTGGCCGCTGCTGGCCGGCTCGGCGTCCGGACTCGCCCATTCCAAGGACGCGCCGTGGCTGTTCGCCGCGCTGCTGCCGATGCTGCTCGCCGTGGTGGTGGCGACGATCGCCGACGTCGGACTGGACGCGAAGGCGATCGCCATGCTCGGTGTGCTGGCGGCGGCCGGGGCCGCGTTGCGTCCGCTGGGCGCGGGGACGGCCGGGGTCGAGCCGATGTTCTTCCTGATGGTGCTGTCGGGCCGGGTGCTCGGGCCCGGTTTCGGTTTCGTGCTGGGTTCGGTGTCGATGTTCGCCTCGGCGCTGCTGACCGGCGGCGTCGGCCCCTGGATGCCGTTCCAGATGCTGTCGATGGGCTGGGTGTCGATGGGCGCGGGTCTGCTGCCGGGGGCCGACAGGTGGCGCGGGCGCGGCGAGCTGGCGCTGCTGGCCGCCTACGGTGCCGTCTCCGCGGTCCTCTACGGTCTGGTGATGAACCTCCAGGGCTGGCCGTACCTCGCGGGCATGGCCTCGGGCGTCTCCTTCGTGCCCGGCGATCCGCTGGACCAGAACCTCGCCCGCTACGTCGCGTACTGCCTGGCCACCTCCCTCGGCTGGGACCTCCCGCGCGCCCTGGTCACCGTGGTCCTCACCTGCACGCTGGGCGGGCCGGTCCTGAAGGCCCTGCGCCGTGCGACCCGGCGCGCCGCCTTCGACGTCCCGGTGTCCTTCGAGGAGTCCCGCCCTACAGCCGCTGGATGATCGTCGCCGTCGCCAGTGCTCCGCCGGCGCACATGGTGATCAGGGCGAACTCCTTGTCGGCGCGTTCGAGTTCGTGCAGGGCGGTGGTGATGAGCCGGGCGCCGGTGGCGCCGACGGGGTGGCCCAGGGCGATGGCGCCGCCGTTCACATTGACCTTCTCCAGGTCCTGCTCGAAGACCTGGGCCCAGGAGAGCACGACGGAGGCGAAGGCCTCGTTGATCTCGACCAGGTCGATGTCCTTGAGGGACATTCCGGCCTTGCCGAGGACCGCGCGGGTGGCGTCGATCGGGCCGTCGAGGTGGAAGTGCGGGTCGGAGCCGACCAGGGCCTGGGCGACGATGCGGGCCCGCGGCTTGAGTTTGAGGGCGCGGGCCATCCGCTTGGAGGCCCACATGATGGCGGCGGCCCCGTCGGAGATCTGTGAGGAGTTGCCGGCCGTGTGGACGGCGGTCGGCATGACGGGCTTGAGGCCGGCCAGCGCTTCCATGCTGGTGTCGCGCAGGCCCTCGTCGTGATCGACCAGCCGCCACATGCCCTGGCCGGTGGCCTGTTCGTCCTCGGTGGTGGGGACCTGGACGGCGAACGTCTCGCGCTTGAAGCGTTCCTCCGCCCAGGCGGCGGCCGCGCGTTCCTGGGAGATGAGTCCGAGGGAGTCGACGTTCTCGCGGGTGAGTCCCCGGTTGCGGGCGATGCGTTCGGCCGCCTCGAACTGGTTGGGCAGGTCGACGTTCCATTCGTCGGGCCAGGGCTTGCCGGGACCGTGCTTGGAGCCGCTGCCGAGCGGTACCCGGGACATCGCTTCGACGCCGCAGCCGATGCCGACGTCGATCACTCCGCCGGCGATCATGTTGGCGACCATGTGGTTGGCCTGCTGGGAGGAGCCGCACTGGCAGTCCACGGTGGTCGCGGCGGTCTCGTAGGGGAGGCCCATGGTCAGCCAGGCGTTGCGGGCCGGGTTCATCGACTGTTCGCCGGCGTGGGTGACGGTGCCGCCGACGATCTGTTCCACGCAGTCGGGCTGGATGCCCGTACGGGCGAGCAGTTCGCGGTAGGTCTCCCCCAGGAGATAGGCGGGGTGGAGGTTGGCGAGCGCGCCCTGGCGCCTGCCGATCGGGGTGCGTACTGCTTCGACGATGACGGGTTCCGCGGCCATGACTGACTCGTCCTCTCCTCGCGTCCGCGGGCGTCCCGACACCCACGGAACAAGAACTAGTACCCGTTCTAGTTCCGCGAACAGTCTCGTGAGCCGCCACCCGCGGCGCAAGGGGGCGCGCAACACCCTTGCCCGTAACGGGAATCGCCGAGACCCTTGCCACTTGTAGAACTCGTTACTACCTTCGCCGCGACCCCACCTGATGCACCGTCAGAAACGTGATGGCCCATGGACCAGGAGTCGCCGATGCCATGCCCAGCGCTGCCCGAGGGGTTCGACTTCACCGATCCCGACGTGTACCGGTCCCGCGTTCCGCTCCCCGAGTTCGCCCAACTGCGGCAGACCGCGCCCGTGTGGTGGAACGCCCAGCCGCACGGCATCGCCGGCTTCGACGACGACGGCTACTGGGTCGTCACCCGCCATCAGGACGTCAAGGAGGTCTCCACCAAACCGGACGTCTTCTCCGCGAACCTCAACACCTCGATCATCCGGTTCAACGCCGCGATGACCCGTGAGCAGATCGACGTCCAGAAGCTGATCATGCTCAACATGGACCCGCCCGAGCACACCAGGGTCCGGCAGATCGTGCAGCGCGGATTCACCCCGCGCTCCATACGGGCACTGGAGGACGCGCTGCGCCAGCGGGCCGCCCGGATCGTCGCCGGGGCCCGGACCAACGGCTCGGGGGACTTCGTCACCGACGTCGCCTGCGAACTGCCCCTCCAGGCCATCGCCGAACTCATCGGCATCCCCCAGGAGGACCGGGCCCGCATCTTCGACTGGTCCAACAAGATGGTCGCCTACGACGATCCGGAACTGGCCATCACCGAAGAGGTCGGCAGCAACGCGGCCATGGAGCTGATCTCGTACGCGATGAACCTCGCCGCGGCGCGCAAGGAATGCCCGGCCAAGGACATCGTCAGCCAGCTGGTGGCGGCGGAGGACGAGGGGAACCTCGGCTCCGACGAGTTCGGCTTCTTCGTGCTGCTGCTGGCGGTGGCCGGCAACGAGACCACCCGCAACGCCATCACGCACGGCATGCACGCCTTCCTCACCCACCCCGACCAGTGGGAGCTCTACAAACGCGAGCGCCCCGCCACCGCGGCCGAGGAGATCGTGCGCTGGGCCACCCCAGTGGTGTCCTTCCAGCGCACCGCCACCCAGGACACCGAACTGGGCGGCGCACGGATCAAGCAGGGCCAGCGGGTCGGGATCTTCTACTCCTCCGCCAACAACGATCCCGAGGTCTTCGACCACCCCGAGGTCTTCGACATCACCCGTGACCCCAACCCCCATCTGGGCTTCGGGGGCGGCGGACCGCACTTCTGCCTCGGCAAGTCGCTGGCCGTACTGGAGATCAACCTGATCTTCCAGGCCATCGCGGACGCCATGCCGGACATCTCGCTGGCGGGCGATCCCCGGCGGCTGCGCTCGGCCTGGCTCAACGGCGTGAAGGAACTCCAGGTGCAGTACGGCTGAGACCGGCCCTCGGGGCGAAAGGGATGGCAGAGACCTTGAGCGGGCCCCCACCACGAACATGCCCGCCCGCTCCTTGGTCTTCGGACCTGTCGCGTACGGCCTGGGCGGACAGCTCCTCATTGAGCACGGCCAAAGCCCGGATCAGAGCATCCCGGGCCGTCTCCTCCGTCACACCGCTACCGTGGGCCCCATGCCCGACAGCACGTTCTGGACCGTGCCCGCCGACCGCCCTACCACGGCAAGATGTTCCACGCCTGCGGCTGGCCCGGCGATGAGCCGTTCGTCGTCGCCGGCGACCCGCAGGCCGTGATGTCCGGGCGGTCTCGGCCGTGATCCGGCACTTCCCGCACGGTCCGAGGGTCAGCACCCGCCGCCCGCACGGGCCGTCAGGTCCGGGGCACTTGCCGTTCTCGCTCGAAGTCGCCTCGATCGAGGCGTGAAGTGCGGCGTACTCGCCATGATGCAGACCCTCGCCGCCGCCGGCGAACTCCAACGCGACCCCCAGCGCGAGCTGACCTGCACCGCAGGCCCCTCCCCCGGTGCCAGCCACTCGACGGCGCCCGGTGGTCGGCAGGGGCCACCGGGCTCCGCGATATGTCCGAAAACGGTTTGCCGCTCAACCTTGCCAGCCGTCAGGGGCCGACTTACATTCAAACTCGCCAGTAAGTAACCGCGGGTAACCCGGACTTCCCCCCTCACGCGCCGCACCCGGTTCCCCTGCGCACCTCCAAACGCCACGTTCCCCCCACGCATCGCGACAGCGCGCTCCACCGCTCTCCGAAGGGGACCCACACCATGAAGGACGCTCACGGCAGACCTGTCACGGGACGCACCAGCTGGCGGAAGTTCGCCGTGCTGGCCGTCCCGGCCCTCGCCGGCACCGCGGCCCTGGGCATCGCCCTGGCCAACGGGGCGCTGGCCGCATCGTTCGCCGTATCGGGACAACAGTTCAAGGTGTCCGCCGACAGCCTCAAGGGCGATGGATTCGCCCAATACGGCAGCGTGGACGCGAACGCCAGGGGGGACCTCCTGCCGGTCGCGGTCACCGCCATCAAGTCCGCGCAACTGCACAACCTCTGCCAGTCGGTGGTCACCCACCTGCCCGTCATCGGCGACATCTCGCTCAACCTCAGCGCCGGCACGGGCAGCACACCCGTCGAGGCCAGCAACCTGTTCGTGGACGCCACCCAGCTCTCCGGCAACGCGTCCTTCCACGCCATCGAGATCGGCCGGGACGCCTCCACGCTGGACAAGGGCCCGGCCAGCGCCCAGGGCATGCAGGACCTCTTCGCCCAGCAGGCCGACGACGTCAGCATCACCAAGCTCCGGCAGACCGCCTGGGCGACCAATGCCGGCACCTTCAAGCTGTCCGGCCTGCAGATGAAGATCTCCAAGGGCACGAAGGAATGCTTCTGACCTGGCGGCGCTGGCGGACGGGACGGCCCTTCTGGGGCGGTCTGGCGGCCGTCGTCGCCGGCGCCGAGATCTGCGCCATCCCTCTGGCCCCCCTGAAGATCATGCTGCAACAGGGCATCGCCGGGATCCCGTCCGTCCTGATGGGACTGGTGATGATCCTGATGGGCCTCTCGGCCTGGTTCGCACCGCACTACCGGGGGCTCGCGGGGGTGCTCACCGTCCTGTGCGCGGCGGCCGCACTGGTGATGTCCAATCTGGGCGGCTTCCTGATCGGCACGATCATCGGGATCCTCGGCGGCTCGATGATCTTCGCCTGGCAACCGACCGGACCGGCCGAGGCGACCGAGGCGACCGGGTCAGCTGGATCGGCCGAGGCGGCCGGACCGACCGGGCGGGCGGAGCCCGCGGAACCGCATTCTTCGTAAGCCCCGCCTCTTCGTAAGCCCCCGCCTCTTCTCTCCCTCTCTCCGTAAGCCCCGCCTCTTCTCGCCTCCTCTCTGGAACCACCCTCCGGAACGCCCCCTCTGGAACCACCCCTCTGGAAGGAACACCTCCATGACGCCTGCTCAGAACCCCACACCCGCCCGGCCCGATACACCCCGTGCATCCCGTGCATCCCGTGCGTCCCGTGCAGCCCGCGCGTCCCGTAAGCGGACGTGGGTCGTCGCCGGTAGCGGGATCGCCGCGGCGCTCGGCCTGTCGGCGGGGGTGACCGGTCCGGCGATGGCGCAGCCGGCCGGAACCGCCGCCGCCACGACCGTCAGCCCGGCCGGCCACGCCTTCACCGCCACCCTCAGCGGCAAGGCCACCTTCACCGCCGGATCGGTGACCGTGACCTGCACGACCTCGACGTCCAGCGGCCAGGTCCCGGCCGCGCCCGGCAACCACAACGACGCCGGTCCGGTGAGCAGTTCGACCACCCCGGCCACGTACGGCTCCTGTACGACGAGCATGCCCGGGGTGAGCGCGACCGTCAGCACCACCGGCACCTGGGGCGTGGCCATGCAGAACGGGACACCGGTGAGCGCCGGACTGACCATCCCCTCGGGCGGGTTCGTGCTCCGGACCAGCGGTCTGGCGTCCTGCACGGTGACCGCGGCACCCACCGCGGCGGCCACCGTCAACGGCACCTGGACCAACGGGGCGCCGTCCACCCTGGCCTTCACCAACGCGTCGGTGCCGGTGAAGGTGGTGGGCGGTTTCGGCTGTCCGACCAGTGCGACCAGTTCGACGTTCAACGCCACCTATCAGGTGCGCGACACCACCGATCCGGCGTCCCAGATCACCGTCACCGGGTGAGGCCGGCGGCGGCCACGGTCACCAGGGCCACCGCTACCGCCGTGGCGCTCACCCACACGGTGACCAGCCGTCGCCTGAGGACCCGGTAAACCCCCTCGTATTCGGTCCGCAGACTCGCGCTGCGGACCGCAATACGTTCCAGATAGGCCCGCGAGGTCTCGTGCTGGTCCTGGCAGTAACGGACCGCCACTTCCTGCCGCTGGGAGTCGGTGAGCCAGGGCAGTCCCGCGCAGAAGGCCTCCGCGCGGGTGCGGGCGCGGTCCTTCTCCGCCTCCCAGAGCAGAAAGCCCTCGATCTCGTTGACGGCCCGGTCCAGATCCCGTTCGCCGTCCCAGGTCCTTTCCTCACCGGTGCGGATGCGCTCGCTCATGCCCGGGCCTCGATTCCGGTACCGGACCGGTCGTCGGAATCCCGCACCTCCGTGAGCTCCCGGGCGATCTCCGGGTGGTGCAGATCGAATGCCGGGGATTCGGAACGGATACGGGGCAGCGACCGGAAGTTGTGGCGTGGGGGCGGGCAGGACGTGGCCCATTCCAGCGAACGGCCGTAGCCCCATGGGTCGTCGACCTCGACCTTCCTGCCGTATTTCGCGGTCTTCCAGACGTTGTAGAGGAACGGCAGGATCGACAGGCCGAGGAGGAAGGAGAAAATGCTGGAGACGGTGTTCAGGGCGGTGAAGCCGTCGGCCGCGAGATAGTCCGGAATGCGGCGCAGCATGCCTTCCGCGCCAAGCCAGTGCTGGACGAGGAAGGTGCCGTGGAAGCCGATGAACAGCGTCCAGAAGGTGATCTTGCCCAGGCGCTCGTCGAGCATCTTGCCGGTGAA
>NZ_JBFACE010000032.1:0-93296 GCF_040640655.1 Streptomyces sp. NPDC021749
TGCTGTCGCGAGGGTGTCCAGGTCTGTCTTCACACACTGACATTGGACGCCCTCGTCCTATATCCGCAGGCCATCCCTTGGACTCATTCATCTAGCCGTAGACCGGCCCGGTGAACTTCTCCCCGGGACCCTGCCCCGGCTCGTCCGGGACGACCGAGGCCTCGCGGAAGGCCAGCTGGAGCGACTTCAGGCCGTCCCGCAGCGGTGCCGCGTGGTACGAGCCGATCTCGGTGGCGCTGGCGGTGACCAGGCCGGCCAGTGCCTGGATGAGCTTGCGCGCCTCGTCGAGGTCCTTGTGCGCCTCGCCGCCCTCGGCGAGCCCCAGGTTGACCGCCGCCGAGCTCATCAGGTGCACCGCGACGGTGGTGATCACCTCGACCGCGGGGACGTCGGCGATGTCACGGGTCATGGCGTCGAAGTCGGGGCCCGCCGGGTGGGCGGCACCGGACGGCTGCGGGGCGTCGGACGGCTGCGGGGTCTGGTCGCTCATGTCTGAAGGGCTTCTTCCTGATGAGGAGGGGTCGGCTCCAGCCTATGGCCCCGCTCCGCGGCCCCGGCGTCCGGGAGCGTCACCTTGACCGGCGGCGCCCGCCCGGCCGTGTACGAGTGGGGGCCAGGGCTTGACTCGTGTATCCTGGTGTTCCGACCGGCCGGACACTCATGTGACCGGCCCACAAGTGGAGGCTCCGTTCTCCCACCCGGCCGACCTCAGGTTGGCGGGTCAACGGTCCGGCTGCGCCCCGCGGAGACTTCGCGGCGGTGCTCCAGATCTATGTGGAGCCCCGCCTGTGTCCCGTCCGGGGCGTTTTTCATGTACCGGCGCGGTTGGTCACACCGAACAGACGTTACGCGGCAGTCCGCCAGGCCGTCGCGTGGTGCTACCGAGGAGGATCCATCAGCGCCGAGCCCCGCATCAACGACCGGATTCGCGTCCCCGAGGTGCGACTCGTCGGTCCCAGTGGCGAGCAGGTCGGCATTGTGCCGCTTGCCAAGGCCCTGGAGCTTGCGCAGGAGTACGACCTCGACCTGGTCGAGGTGGCGGCGAACGCCCGTCCGCCGGTCTGCAAGCTCATGGACTACGGAAAGTTCAAGTACGAGTCGGCCATGAAGGCCCGTGAGGCGCGCAAGAACCAGGCGCACACGGTCATCAAGGAGATGAAGCTCCGGCCGAAGATCGACCCGCACGACTACGACACCAAGAAGGGTCACGTCGTCCGGTTCCTCAAGCAGGGTGACAAGGTCAAGATCACGATCATGTTCCGTGGTCGCGAGCAGTCCCGCCCCGAGCTGGGCTTCCGACTGCTGCAGCGGCTCGCGGAGGACGTCCAGGAGCTCGGCTTCATCGAGTCGAACCCGAAGCAGGACGGCCGCAACATGATCATGGTCCTCGGTCCGCACAAGAAGAAGACCGAGGCGATGGCCGAGGCCCGTGAGGCGCAGGCCGCCCGCAAGGCGGAGCGCCAGGGTGGTGCTCCTGCGGAGGAGCCCGCCGGGGAGCCCGCCGAGGCGTGATCCATGGGCGCGAGCCCCGGATTCATGCCGGGGCAAGCCGCCCCGGACACCAACCGATACATCTGACGCTCCCGCCAGCCGGCCCGTGCCGGTGGGAGCGCCACTGACGAGGAGAGAACGGCGCATGCCGAAGAACAAGACGCACAGCGGTGCCAGCAAGCGCTTCAAGGTCACCGGCTCCGGCAAGGTGCTGCGCGAGCGCGCCGGCAAGCGCCACCTGCTTGAGCACAAGTCGTCCCGCGTGACGCGTCGCCTCACCGGCAACGCCGAGATGGCCCCGGGCGACGCCGCGAAGATCAAGAAGCTTCTCGGCAAGTGAGTCGCCGCGCCCCACTGACACGAGGGGGCGCGCGACTCGGACCGGGACTCAATCGAACCGGGCCGTGTGACGACAACCACGGCCCCGCTACAAGGAGTTAACAAGTGGCACGCGTCAAGCGGGCAGTCAACGCCCACAAGAAGCGCCGGGCGATCCTCGAGCAGGCCAGCGGCTACCGCGGCCAGCGCTCCCGCCTGTACCGCAAGGCGAAGGAGCAGGTCACCCACTCCCTCGTCTACAACTACAACGACCGCAAGAAGCGCAAGGGCGACTTCCGTCAGCTGTGGATCCAGCGCATCAACGCCGCTGCCCGCGCCAACGGCATGACCTACAACCGCTTCATCCAGGGTCTGAAGGCCGCCAACATCGAGGTGGACCGCAAGATCCTGGCCGACCTCGCGGTCAACGACGGCAACGCGTTCGCCGCGCTCGTCGAGGTGGCCCAGAAGGCCCTGCCGAGCGACGTCAACGCCCCGAAGGCTGCCTGAACCCCAGCCTGACGACGTGGCCGTCGCGACCTCCGCGGTCGTGACACCGTCGTGATCGGACCCGCAGGCCCCGGGCCTGCGGGTCCGCCGCTTTTCCGGCCCGGGCCGCCCGGTCCCGGCCCCCGCACCGAACCACAGAAGCGAGCCGCCGCCCATGGGCACCCCCGAGCTGATCTCCCCGCGTTCCCCGCGCGTCACCGCCGCCCGGCGGCTGGCCCGCCGCGCCTTCCGCGGCAAGGAGCGCCGGTTCATCGCCGAGGGCCCGCAGGCCGTACGGGAGGCCATCGCGCACCGCACGGACGGCGACGCCACGCTCATCGAGCTGTTCGCCACCGTCGAGGCCGCCGAACGGCACCACGAGATCGTCGGCGCGGCCCACGCGGCCGGGGTCCGGGTGCACCTCGCCGACGACCGGACCATCGGGGACATCTCCCAGACGGTCACCCCGCAGGGCCTGCTCGGCGTCTGCCGCTTCCTCGACTCGCCCTTCGAGGACATCCTCGCCGCCCGCCCGAAGCTGGTCGCGGTGCTCGCCCACGTCCGCGACCCCGGCAACGCCGGTACGGTGCTGCGCTGCGCGGACGCCGCCGGCGCGGACGCCGTGGTCCTCACCGACGCCTCCGTCGACCTGTACAACCCCAAGTCCGTACGGGCGTCGGTCGGTTCCCTCTTCCACCTGCCGGTCGCGGTCGGCGTACCGGTCGAGCAGGTGGTGGCCGGGCTGAAGGGCGCCGGGGCACGGATCCTCGCCGCGGACGGCGCCGGCGACCGGGACCTGGACGCCGAACTGGACGCCGGCTCCATGGGCGGGCCCACCGCCTGGGTCTTCGGCAACGAGGCCTGGGGGCTGCCCGAGGAGACCCGGGCGCTCGCCGACGCCGTCGTACGCGTCCCCATCCACGGCAAGGCCGAAAGCCTCAACCTCGCCACCGCCGCCGCGGTCTGCCTCTACGCCTCGGCCCGCGCCCAGCGCGGCCCCGGTGGCTGCCGCTCCGCGTCACCCGCCTGAGGGGCGTCCACCGGAACGTCCCGGCCCGCCCGGGGCGAGCTAGTAGTCTTGCGTGCCCGGGGGCCCGGAAGGGGGTAACGGGGATGAGTGTGAGGACTTCCGGCATCACAACACGCGACGACGGCAGCCCGTCCCAGCAGCCGGCCCGCGCGGTGGCGTCCGCCGCCCCGGGGACCGGGCTCGGGCTCGACCCCGACGACCTTCCGGACGGCCTGGTGGTCGCCGACGCGACCGGCCGGGTCATCTGCTTCAACGCCGCGGCCGCCAGGATCACCGGCCTCGCCCCGAAGGACGCGCTCGGCCGCCCCCTGGAGGAGGCCCTGCCGCTCCAGGACATCGAGGGCCGCCGCTGGTGGCGGCTGACCGATCCGTACGGCGGGCTGGCCATCCGCCGTGGCCAGCCCGAGCGCAACCTGCTGCTCGGCGGCCGCGAGGTGCTGGTCTCCGCCCGCTACGTCCGCGGCCGGCCGGGCGGGCCGGTCGAGCGGCTGGTGGTCGCGCTGCGCGGCACCGAGGCCCGGCGCCGCACCGAGCTCAGCCACGCCGAGCTGATCGCCACCGTCGCCCACGAGCTCCGCTCGCCGCTGACCTCCGTCAAGGGCTTCACCGCCACCCTCCTCCAGAAATGGGAACGCTTCACCGACGACCAGAAGCGGCTGATGCTGGAGACGGTGGACGCCGACGCCAACCGCGTCACCCGCCTGATCGCCGAGCTGCTGGACATCTCCCGGATCGACTCCGGAAGGCTGGAGGTGCGCCGGCAGCGGGTCGACATGATCGCCGCGGTGCGCCGGCACGTCCAGGCCCAGACCACCGCGGGCCAGCGGCCGGACCGCTTCCTGATCCGGATGCGGGAACCCCTGCCCGATCTGTGGGCGGACCCGGACAAGGTGGACCAGGTGCTGGGCAACCTCCTGGAAAATGCGGTGCGCCACGGCGAGGGAACGGTCACCATCGAGGTTGGACCGGCAACGGAAGCGACCAGCACGGAGGGGACGAGCGTCACCGTGAGCGACGAGGGCCCCGGCATCCCGGAGGAGTCGATGAGCCGCGTGTTCACCCGCTTCTGGCGGGGCAGCAAGCGCGGCGGCACCGGTCTGGGCCTCTACATCGTCAAGGGCATCGTCGAGGCCCACGGCGGCACGATCACGGTGGGCCGGGCCCCGGCCGGCGGCGCCCAGTTCCGATTTAGCCTGCCCGTCGCGGCCCCGGCCTTCATGGCATAAGGGGAAGCGGCGGGCGCCCCGCCCCGGGGGACCTCGGGCCTGCCGCGTCGCCCGTCCCCCTTAGACTTGACCTTTGGCACCTTTGGCGCACGGGCCTCGCGGGCGCAGCGCGGGCTCGGCCCTCACGACCCATGTGGTCGAAGAGCCGAGGCGAAGCGAGCCAAGCCAAGCCAGTCCACCGGAAGCACGGGAAGAGATGTCCGCACCCAATAAGTCGTACGACCCTGTCGAGGTCGAAGCCCTGAAACCGGAAGAGATCGCCGCCCGGCTGGACGAGGCGCTGGCCGCCGTCGCCGCCGCGGCCGATCTGGAGGAGCTGCGCGAGGTGAAGGTCGCCCACGCCGGTGACCGCTCGCCGCTCGCCCTCGCCAACCGGGAGATCGGTGCCCTGCCGCCGCACGCCAAGGCGGACGCCGGCAAGCGCGTCGGCCAGGCCCGCGGCCGCGTCAACCAGGCGCTCAAGGTCCGCCAGGAAGAGCTGGAGGCGGAGCGCGACGCGCGGGTGCTGGTCGAGGAGGCGGTGGACGTCACGCTGCCCTACGACCGCGTCCCGGCCGGCGCCCGGCATCCGCTCAGCACCTTCATGGAGCGGGTCGCGGACGTCTTCGTCGCGATGGGCTACGAGATCGCCGAGGGCCCCGAGGTCGAGGCGGAGTGGTTCAACTTCGACGCCCTGAACTTCGTGCCGGACCACCCGGCGCGCCAGATGCAGGACACCTTCTTCGTCAAGGCCAACGGCGCCCAGGGCGATGAGTCCGGTGTCGTGCTGCGCACCCACACCTCGCCGGTCCAGGCCCGCACGCTGGTCGACCGCGAGCCGCCGGTCTACGTCGTCTGTCCGGGGCGGGTCTACCGCACCGACGAGCTGGACGCCACGCACTCCCCGGTCTTCCACCAGATCGAGCTGCTCGCCGTCGACGAGGGCCTGACCATGGCCGACCTCAAGGGCACCCTCGACCACATGGTCCGGGCGCTGTTCGGCCCCGACATGAAGACCCGGCTGCGGCCGAACTACTTCCCGTTCACCGAGCCGTCCGCCGAGATGGACATGGTCTGCTACGTCTGCCGTGGCGAGTCCGTGGGCAACCCCGACCGTCCGTGCCGTACGTGCTCCAGCGAGGGCTGGATCGAGCTGGGCGGCTGCGGGATGGTCAACCCCAAGGTGCTCATCGCCTGCGGTGTCGACCCGGAGAAGTACAGCGGATTCGCCTTCGGGTTCGGAATCGACCGGATGCTGATGTTCCGGCACAACGTGGAAGACATGCGCGACATGTTCGAGGGCGACGTCCGGTTCACCCGGCCGTTCGGGATGGAGATCTGATGCGGGTCCCGCTTTCTTGGCTGCGGGAGTACGTCGACCTGCCGGCGACGGCGACCGGCCGGGACGTACAGGAAAAGCTCATCGCGGTCGGCCTGGAGGTCGAGACCGTCGAGCGCCTCGGCGCCGACCTCAAGGGCCCGCTGGTCGTCGGCCAGGTGCTGACCATCGAGGAGCTGGAGGGCTTCAAGAAGCCGATCCGCTTCTGCACGGTCGACGTCGGCCAGGCCAACGGCACCGGCGAGCCGCAGGAGATCGTCTGCGGCGCGCGGAACTTCTCGGTCGGCGACAAGGTCGTGGTCGTCCTCCCCGGCGCCGTGCTCCCCGGCGACTTCAAGATCGCCGCCCGTAAGACCTACGGCAAGGTCTCGCACGGCATGATCTGCTCCGGCGACGAGCTGGGCATGGGCGACGACGGCTCGCACGGCATCATCGTGCTGCCCCCGGAGACCGAGGTCGGCACCGACGCCATCGAGCTGCTGGAGCTCGTCGACGAGGTGCTGGACATCGCCGTCACCCCCGACCGCGGCTACTGCCTGTCGATGCGCGGCGTGGCCCGCGAGGCCGCCATCGCCTACGGGCTGCCGCTGCGCGACCCGGCGCTGCTGGACGTCCCGCCGCCGAACGCCGCCGGCTACCCCGTCCAGGTCGCCGACCCGATCGGCTGCGACCGCTTCACGGCACGCACGGTCACCGGCCTGGAGCCCGGCGCCCGCACCCCGCTGTGGATGCAGCGCCGGCTGCAGAAGGCCGGCATGCGCCCGATCTCGCTCGCCGTCGACATCACCAACTACGTGATGCTGGAGCTCGGCCAGCCGCTGCACGCCTACGACCGCGCCACGGTCGAGGGCCCGATCGGCGTCCGCCGCGCCACCCCCGGCGAGAAGCTGACCACCCTGGACGGCACCAAGCGCGCGCTGGACGCCGGGGACCTGGTCATCACCGACAACCGCGGCCCCATCGGGCTCGCCGGTGTCATGGGCGGCGCCAACACCGAGATCGCCGCGCCGGTCACCGACCCGGAGACCGGTCAGCTGCGCGGCACCACCGACGTCGTGATCGAGGCCGCGCACTTCGACCCGATCGCCATCGCCCGTACGGCCCGCCGGCACAAGCTGTCCTCCGAGGCGGCCAAGCGCTTCGAGCGCGGGGTGGACCCGGAGGCGGCGTCCGCCGCGGCCCAGCGCACCGTCGACCTGCTGGTGCTGCTCGCCGGCGGCACCGCCGAGGAAGGCGTCACCGAGGTCGTCTCGCCCCGCGGGCCGCGCACGATCACCATCCCGGCCAACCACCCGGACAAGGTCGCCGGCGTCACCTACGGCCGGGAGACCGTCGTCCGCCGCCTCCAGCAGGTCGGCTGCGACGTCTACGGCCAGGACGAGCTGGTCGTCACCGTGCCGTCCTGGCGGCC
Organism: Streptomyces sp. NPDC021749; assembly: GCF_040640655.1. Taxonomy (NCBI): domain Bacteria; kingdom Bacillati; phylum Actinomycetota; class Actinomycetes; order Kitasatosporales; family Streptomycetaceae; genus Streptomyces; species Streptomyces sp. NPDC021749. The sequence goes on from NZ_JBFACE010000032.1 coordinate 7,284, forward strand.
GGACCTCTCCGACCCCAACGACCTGGCCGAAGAGGTCATCCGGCTGGAGGGCTACGAGAACCTGCCCTCCACCCTGCCCAAGCCGCCGGCCGGCCGCGGCCTGACCGAGCGTCAGCGGCTGCACCGCAGGGTCGGCCGGGCGCTGGCCGGTGCCGGCTACGTCGAGACGCTGAACTACCCGTTCACCGGCTCGCACGTCCTCGACCAGCTCGGCATCGAGGCGGACGACCCGCGCCGCTCGGCGGTCACCCTCGTCAACCCGCTCTCCGATGAGGAGCCCGACCTCCGCACCACGCTCATCCCCGGGCTGCTGGGCGCGCTGCGCCGCAACTACGGCCGGGGCACGCACGACCTGGCGCTCTTCGAGACCGGTCCGGTCTTCCGGGCGACCGGTGACGAAAAGCCGGCCAGCCGGCTGGTCGTCGACCGCCGGCCGACCGACGACGAGATCGCCTCGCTGGACGCCTCGCTGCCGCAGCAGCCGCGGCGCGCCGCGGTGGTCCTCACCGGCCACCGCGAGCAGCCCGGCTGGTGGGGCGGCGGCCGCCCGTCCGGCTGGGCGGACGCTATCGAGGCCGGCCGTACGGTCGCCCGTGAGGCCGGTGTCGAGCTGATCGTCCGCCAGGACCAGCACGCGCCGTTCCACCCGGGCCGGTGCGCGGCGCTGCTCGCCGTCGTCGACGGCGAGGAGGTCCTCGTCGGCAACGCCGGTGAGCTGCACCCGCGGGTCATCAAGGCACTGTCCCTGCCGGAGCGCACCTGCGCGATGGAGATCGACCTGGACCGTCTGGAGCGGGCCGGCGCCGGCCCGCTGAAGGCGCCCACGATCTCGTCCTTCCCGGTCGCCACCCAGGACGTGGCGCTCGTCGTCGACGACTCCGTCCCGGCGGCGGACGTCGAGGCTGCGCTGCGCGACGGGGCCGGTGAACTCCTGGAGTCGCTGCGGCTGTTCGACATCTTCACCGGCGAGCAGCTCGGCGCCGGCAAGAAGTCGCTGGCGTACGCGCTGCGCTTCCGTGCCGCTGACCGCACGCTGACCGCGGAGGAGGCGTCGGCCGCCCGGGACGCGGCGGTGGCGGCGGCCGTGGAGCGGACCGGAGCGGTGCTGCGCGGCTGACCCGCGCACGGACCCGGGCGAGGGCGTGGACGGCACGGTCGTCCACGCCCTCGTCGTGTGCGGCGCCGATTTGTCGACGATCCGATCCATACACCATCACCCAATCGGGTGATGATCCACGATTCGTGGCGGAACGGACACGGAACGTCGCAAGAATCGATCCGGTCGAGCCAGGACCACCGGCTGGGGGAACGATCGGCATGATCCGAGCCTGGGCGAGGGCAGGCGCACGCACCGGGGCGCGCCGTGCCCGGCGTGGCTTCGTCCTCGTGCTGCCCGGACTCTGGGTGCTGGGCGTGGTCACCTGGGAGCTCTGCCAGCCGACCAGCGGCCGGCTGCTGCAACTCCTCGCCGCCGCGCCGGCCATCGCCTGTGCGGGCACCGGCCGCCGGCAGTGCGTACTGCTGGGCGGAGTGTGCGCGCTGGTCGCCCTGGTCCCGTTCGGTGTGGCCGGGGCCGGTCCCGGCCCGGGCACCCGCCTGGTGACCTGCGGGGCGATCCTCGCGGTGGTCGGCGCCAGCTATCTGACGGCCCGCCGCCGGCTGCGGCTGCTGCACGAGCTGGAACGCACCCGCGAGGTCGCCACGGCCGCCCAGCGGGTCCTGCTGCGGCCGCTGCCGCCGCGGATCGGCGGGCTGGTGCTGGCGGCCGACCACCTCTCCGCGAGCGAGGGCGCCGTCGTCGGCGGGGACCTCTACGAGGTCGTCGGTACCCGGTACGGCGTCCGGGCCGTGATCGGCGACGTCCGCGGCCACGGCCTCGCGGCCATCGGCACGGTCGGGGCGATGCTCGGCAGCTTCCGCGAGGCCGCGCACGACGAGCCGGAACTCGCCGGTGTGCTGCGGCGGTTGGAGCGGGCGCACCAGCGGCATCTGGGGGAGCGGGCACGCCGGCCGGACCCGGCGGACGGCGGCGCGGCGGGCCCGGCCGGGGAGGAGTTCGTGACGCTGCTGCTGGTGCAGATCGCCCCGGACGGCTCGGTGACGGCGCTCAACTGCGGGCACCCCTGGCCGTACCGCCTCGTGTGGCGGACGGTGGACCCGGTGGTGCAGCTCGCCCCCGGCGAGCCGATGCCCCCGCTCGGGCTGTTCCCGCTCCCGGAGGACGCGGCGCCGGTGTGCTGCGGACGGCTGGGGCCCGGGGAGGGACTGTTCCTGCACACCGACGGTGCGGTGGAGGCCCGGGACCGGGCCGGGGAGTTCTTCCCGCTGACGCAGCGGCTGCACCGCAGCGTGGCGACGGCCGCCGGGGCGTCCGGGCCCACGCCGGCCGGGGTGGTGGACGAGGTCCGGGAGGCGCTGCTGCGGCACGCCGGCGGGCGGTTACCGGACGACGTCGCGTTCGTCGTGCTCTGCGCGGACGGCACCGGCGGCGACCCGGCCGCAGCGATCACCGCCCCGGGTGCGCACGCCCCGCACGGTGCGGGGTTCACCACCCTCAACGGGCGGAGCGGTTGAGGGAAGGGGCGAAGGGCCGGCGGACGGTGCCCGCCGGCCCTGGGATCCTGCCGGGTCCGGGCTCAGTACGCGTAGAACCCCGACCCCGACTTCCGCCCCAGCCGCCCCGCGTCCACCATCCGCTGGAGCAGCGGGGGAGCGGCGTAGAGGGGCTCCTTGTACTCCTCGTACATCGACGCGGCGACCGAGGCGACGGTGTCCAGGCCGATCAGGTCGGACAGCTTGAGCGGGCCCATCGGGTGGGCGCAGCCCAGCTCCATGCCGTTGTCGATGTCCTCGCGGCTGGCGATGCCCGACTCGAACATCCGGATCGCGGAGAGCAGGTACGGGATGAGCAGCGCGTTGACCACGAAGCCGGAGCGGTCCTGGGCGCGGATGGCGTGCTTGCCCAGCACGTTCTGGACCAGTGCCTCGGACCGCTTGATGGTCTCCTCGCCGGTGGTCAGCGCCGGGATGAGCTCCACCAGCTTCTGCACCGGGGCCGGGTTGAAGAAGTGGATGCCGATGACCTGGTCCGGGCGGGAGGTGGCCACCGCCAGCTTCACCAGCGGGATCGAGGAGGTGTTGGACGCCAGGATCGCGTCCGGGCGGCTGACGACCTGGTCGAGAACCTGGAAGATCTCGGTCTTGACCTGCTCGTTCTCCACCACGGCCTCAATGACGAGATCGCGGTCGGCGAACTCCCCGAGGTCGGTGGTGAAGCTGAGCCGGTCGAGCGTCGCGTCGCGCTCCTCGGCGGTGATCTTGCCGCGTTCGGCGGCCTTGCCGAGGGAGTTGGTCAGGCGGGTGCGCCCCAGCTCCAGGGCCTCGCCCGTGGTCTCGGCGACCATGACGTCCAGCCCGGCGCGGGCACACACCTCGGCGATGCCTGCGCCCATCTGGCCGCAACCGACCACTCCGACGCGTTCGATGTCCGTCACCTCGTGCCTTTCGCTGATCTTCAGGACCGGCGGTACGCCGTATGGGTCCGGCGGCCGCCTCGGCCCCGACGTTACTCCGCGCGGTGCTGGGCGAGGGCTTCCGGGGCGGGCATTCTGAGCCCGCAGGACGGACGAACCGGACAAGCTGGGGAATTTCTGATGAGACGGATCACGCGCAGGGTGTTCGGCAGGGCAGCGATCGGAATGGCGGGCTCCGTGCTCGGGGCGGCGGCCGGCGGACCGGCCGGGGGAGCGGAGCGGCGCGAGATGCGCGGGATGTGGCTGGCGACCGTCGGCAACCTGGACTGGCCCTCGCGCCCGAAGCTGACCGCCGCCGAGCAGCAACGCGAACTGCGCGCCCACTTCGACGCGGCGGTCGCGCACCGGCTCAACACGGTGTTCTTCCAGGTACGGGCCGCCGCGGACGCGCTCTGGCCGTCTCCGTACGAGCCCTGGGCCGAGTCGCTGACCGGGCAGCAGGGGCGCGATCCGGGCTGGGACCCGCTGGACTTCGCGGTCCGCGAGGCGCACCGGCGCGGCCTCGAACTGCACGCCTGGTGCAACCCGTACCGGGTCGCCAACCACGCCGACCCGGACCGGCTCACCGCCGACCACCCGGCCCGCCGGCACCCCGAGTGGATCGTGCCCTACGGCGGCAAGCTCTACTACAACCCCGGCCTGCCCGAGGTCCGCACGTTCGTCCAGGACGCGACGCTCGACGCCGTGGAGCACTACTCCGTCGACGGGGTGCACTTCGACGACTACTTCTATCCGTATCCGGTCGCCGGCAAGAGCTTCGACGACGACGAGGCCTACGACACCTACGGCGAGGACTTCGACGACCGGGCCGACTGGCGGCGGGACAACATCGACCGGCTGGTGTACGAGATGGCGAAGCGGCTCGACGAGGGCGGCCGGCAGGAGGGCCGCCGGGTGCGGTTCGGGGTCAGCCCGTTCGCGGTCTGGCGCAACCAGGCCACGGACAAGAACGGCTCCCGCACCCAGGCCGGGGTCGAGACCTACGACGACCTCTACGCCGACACCCGCCGCTGGGTGCGCGAGGGCTGGCTGGACTACATCGTGCCGCAGGTCTACTGGCCGATCGGCACCAAGGCCGCCGACTACGCCGAACTGGTGCCGTGGTGGTCCCGGACGGTGGACGGCACCGGCGTCGACCTCTACATCGGCGAGGCGCTCTACAAGGCGGGCGACAGCCAGCCGGCGGGCTGGCGGAACCCGGCCGAACTGTCCCGCCACCTCACCTTCGCCCACGGCTACCCGCAGGTCGGCGGGCACGTCTACTTCTCGGCGAAATCGGTGGCCAAGGACCGGGTGGGTGCGCTGGCCAGGGTCGTGCGTGACCACTACGGCAGCGCGGCACGGTCCTAGGGCGCTGCCCTGGGCCCGCCCGCGCGGCACGGGTCGGGTGGCGGGGCCTCGCGGCCCCGGTGGTCCTCGGTCGGTCGAGGGGTGTTACCGGCCGGGTTCGACGTCGGAGGTCTTGGCGTGCCGGACGACCGAGTCGGGCCCGGGCGACACGATCGCCTCGTGTCCGTCCTCCGCGCGGACGCGGTAGGGCGGATCGCCGTTCGTGCCCAGTACCTCGACGATTTCCACGACCTTGTCGTGATGCCCGACGGTCCTGCCGTGCACCACCAGCCGGTCGCCCTTGGTCGCGTGCATCAGGGTCCTCCCCGCTTCGGGCGGCCATGCGACCCGAACGGCCGACGAGGGGACGGCCGAGCGGTTGAACGGCCAACGGTTTCTGGGGTTTACGGGCCTCGGGCGGCCCGGACGGCGCGCTATCTGCCATCGCGGCAAGTTTACGTCCGCGGGGCCGCGACGCATCCGGGGAGCGGGCCGCCGGTTGCCCACGACCGGCGGCCCGGCCCGGGGCCGCAGCGCCCGGGCCGGTCACCCGCGGGCCCGTTGGGTGACCGCGATGCAGGCCAGGACCGCCAGCGCCGTCGCGGGCGCGGCCGGCGGCAGGTGTTCGCCGAGCAGCAGCACCGACCACACCAGGGTCAGCAGCGGCTGGGCGAGCTGGAGCTGGCTCGCCTTGGAGACGCCGATCACGGCCATCCCGCGGTACCAGACCACCAGCCCCAGGAACTGCGAACCGGCCGCCAGCCACAGCAGCCCGGTGACCGCGTGCACGGTCAGCCGCAGCGGCTCGGTGGCCAGCGCGAGGGCCGCACCCGCCGCCGTCACCGGCAGGCACAGCACCAGCGCCCAGCCGATCACCTGCCAGCCCGGCATGTGACGGGCCAGCCGGCCGCCCTCGGTGTAGCCGGCCGCGCACACCAGGAGCGCCGCGAACAGCAGCAGATCTCCGCGGCCCGGGGTGCCGCCGCTCTGCTGTACCGCGAAGGCGAGCACGACGGCGGCGCCGACCAGGGACGCCACCCAGAAGGTGCGGGACGGGCGGGCGCCGGTCCGCAGGGCCGAGCAGGCGGCGGTGGTCAGCGGCAGCAGACCGACCACGACGGCCGCGTGGGACGTGGTGGAGGTCTGCAGCGCCAGCGTGGTCAGCAGCGGGAACCCGAGCACCACGCCGCCCGCCACGACCGCGATCCCGGCCCAGTGGCGGCGCTCCGGGAGGCGCACCCGGAGGACGGCCAGCGCGCTGCCGGCCAGTACGGCGGCCAGCACGCTGCGCAGCATCACCACGGTCCAGGGCCCCATGCCCTCCAGCGCCCAGGCGGTCCCGGGGAAGGTGAGGGAGAACGACGCCACGCCCAGTCCGGCGAGCAGCGCCCCGCGGGCCGCCGGGGTGCGGTCGGCGGACCCGGCGGTCTCCGGGACGGCGGTCCCGACGGTGGCGCCGGCGGTCCCGGAGGACGGGGCGGGGGCGTTCACCGCTATCGCTGCGGCGGTAGTAGCGCTATCGTTGGTACTCATGCAAGAGCGTAGCAGTGTGGCTGAGCTGGCCGCGAGCCTGAGGAACGAGCTGAAGCGCTACTCTCCAGGTGAGAAGCTGCCATCGAGCCGGGCCCTCGTGGAGCGGCACCGCGTCAGCCCGGTGACCGTGTCCCGCGCCCTCGCCGAGCTCGTCGCCGAGGGGCTCGTCACCACCCGGCCCGGCGCCGGCGCCTTCCGGGCCGAGCCCCCGGCAAAGGCCCCCGAGCCGGTCGACACCTCCTGGCAGGAGATCGCGCTCAGCGCCGAACCGGGCGGCGACCAGGTGCCGCGCAGCGTCGACGCGTCCGGCGTGGTGGCCACCCTCGCCCGCCCCGCCCCCGGCGTCATCGAGCTCAACGGCGGCTATCTGCACCCCGACCTGCAGCCCGAACGCGCCCTCGCCGCCGCCCTGGCCCGGGCCGGCCGCCGCCCGGGCGCCTGGGCGCGGCCCCCGGTCGACGGCGTGCCGGAGCTGCGCGCCTGGTTCGCCCGGGAGATCGGCGGCCCCGGCGGCACGCTCGCCGCGAGCGACGTGCAGATCACCGCCGGCGGACAGAACGCGCTGACCGCCGCGCTGCGCGCGCTCGCCGCACCCGGCGCGCCCGTACTCGTCGAATCGCCGACCTACCCCGGCATGCTCGCCGTCGCCCGCGCCTCCGGCCTGCGCCCGGTACCGGTCCCGGTGGACGCGGACGGCGTACGGACCGATCTGCTCGCCGACGCCTTCCGGGTCAGCGGCGCCCGGCTCTTCGTCTGCCAGCCGCTGTTCCAGAACCCGACCGGGGCGGTGCTCTCCGCCGAGCGGCGGAGCGAGGTGCTCCGGGTGGCCCGGGCGGCCGGTGCCTTCGTCATCGAGGACGACTTCGCCCGGCTGCTGGTCCACGACGACGCGGCCGGGCTGCCGCCGACCCTGACGGCGGACGACCGGGACGGCACCGTCGTGCACATCCGCTCCCTGACCAAGGCCACCTCGCCCAACCTCCGGGTGGCCGCGCTCGCCGCCCGCGGCCCGGTCCGCGACCGGCTGCGCGCCATCCAGGTCGTCGACAACTTCTTCGTGCCCGGACCGCTCCAGGAGACCGCCCTGGAACTGGTCGGATCACCCGCCTGGAGCCGTCATCTCCGGTTCATCGCGGGCGAGTTGACCGTCCGCCGGAACGCGCTGACCACGGCGCTGCGGGACCGGCTGCCGGCCCTCGCCGGACCCGGTGCCACGTTCCCGTACGTGCCGTACGGGGGCTACCAGCTCTGGCTGCGGCTGCCGGACGGCGCCGACGAGGCCGCGCTGACGGATGCGGCACTGCGCGCCGGGGTCGCGGTCGCCGCCGGCCGCCCGTACTTCGCCGCCGAACCCCCGGCCGGGCACCTCCGGCTGAGCTTCGCGGCCGCGGCAGGCCCGGCCGAGATCACCGAGGGCGTCCGCCGGCTGCGTACGGCCTGCGACGAGCTCGGGGTGGCCGTCGGGTGACGGCGCAGGGCGGCACGGCGACGACCGGGGGCACACCGGTTCGACGCCGCCGCCGCCCTTCTGGGAATCTCCCGGCATGAACGCGCACGCCCTCGACGGCTACGAGATCTCCACCGACCCGGCCCGCCTGGACGCCGACCTGGTCCACAGCTGGCTCGCCACCGACGCCTACTGGGCCCTGGACCGGCCTCGGGCGCTGCACGACCGTGCCGTCGCGGGCTCGCTCAACTTCGGCCTGTACGCGTCCGGTTCCGGCCGCCAGGCGGCGTACGCCCGGGTCGTGACCGATCACGCCACCTTCGCCTGGCTCTGCGACGTCTACGTCTGCCGGGACGACCGCGGCAAGGGGCTGGGCACCGCCCTGGTCGAGGCCATCGCCGACCACCTGGCGCCCAGCGGGCTGAACCGGCTCACCCTCGCCACCAAGGACGCCCACGGCGTCTACGAGAAGGTCGGCTTCCGGCCGCTGGTGGCACCCGAGCAGTGGATGACCCTCGGACTGGTCGACCCGGGTCCGCTGGGGATCTGAGCGGGCCGGGCGGCTGTCTCCGAGCGGGTCCGCTCGCGATCTGCGCAAGCGAGGTCCCACCGGCCGGTCCGCCTCTTACCATCGGCGAATGAGCGTCCGACTCACCCTGCTGGCCGCGGCCCGCAGTTCCGCGCTGCTCGCGACGCAGTTCGACGACGACCGCCCGCTCGACGCGAGGGGCTGGCGGGAGGTCGAGCGGGCCGCGCCCGTGCTGTGCCGGCTCGCCGCCGCCGAGCTGCGCTACTGCTCGCCGTCCGCGCGCTGCCGGGAGACCGGGGAGGGGCTGGGCCTGCGCCCGCTGCCCCAACCCGCGCTGCGCGACTGCGACATGGGGCGCTGGCGCGGCCGCACGCTGGGGGAGGTGACGGCCGCCGAGCCGGCCGCGGTCGAGACCTGGCTGGCCGACCCGCGCTCGGCCCCGCACGGCGGGGAATCGCTGCTGGCCTTCATCACCCGGGTCGGAGGCTGGCTGGACACCCGCCCGGTCGAGGACGCCGCCGGACTGCTCGCCGTCGCCGAGCCCGGCGTGGTCCGGGCCGCCCTGGTCTACGCCCTCCAGGCAACGCCGCACTCGTTCTGGCGCATCGACGTGCGGCCGCTGTCGGTGGTCACCCTCAGCGGCCGCGCCGGCAAGTGGGACCTCCGGCTGGAGCCGTGAGCGGCCCGTACCGTTCCGCTCGTCACCCGTGCCCGTGGTCTCTGTGCCCCTGGTCATCCGTGCCCCTGGTCATCAGTGCCCCTGGTCACCGTCCCGCTCGCCACTCCCCGACACGTCGTCACGGACCGTCACCACCCGGAAAGCCCATCCCGCGCACTCCGCTGTCCGGGGCATGCGCACCCGGTGTGACCTGCGCGAACGGCGACAGTCGCGGCCTCGCCCCAGGTCCCGGGCGGCGACCGCGGTGCCCATCGAGGTGCGGGCCGTCGGGCGGGGCGCTTCTCTGTGGGGTATGCACATAAGCCACATTCCTCTCTACGCGCTGGCGGCCGGCGGTCTGGCGGTGTCCGTCCTGCTCTTCGGTGACGGGGACGGTGCGGACGCCGCCACGGACACGGCGGGCGAGGCGGTGAGCGGCGCCGCGTCCCAGGCCGTCCCGGGTCCCGCTCCGGACGCCTCCGGGGCGGTGACCGTCCAGCCCGAGCGGGTGGCGCCGGGCGGGGCGTTCTCGGTGTACGACGGCGGCCTCTGCGCGGGCGGGTCCGCCGAGGCCCGCTTCGACAGCCCGGACATCCCGGCCGTGCGGCTGGCCCCGATGGGCAGCCGCGCGGGCACCACCGCCGTCCTGCCGCAGGGCGTCACCGCGGGCACGTACCGGGTCACCGTCGTCTGCGGCGGCGGAACGGGCACCCGGCAGCACCACGCGGTGTACGAGGCGGCCGGCGAACGGGAGGACGGCGACAGCCGGGAAGGCGGCGGGCAGGAAGCGGCGAAGACCGCCACCGGCACCCTGACCGTCACGGACGGCCCGCTCCTGGCCACCCCGGTCTCCGGCGGCTCCGGGACGTTCTCCGGTGGCGCGGCCCCCGAGGACGGCGCCGCCGCGGACGAGGAGCTTTCCGACGATTCCGGGCTCGATGATTCCGGGCTCGATGATTCCCGGTTCGACGGTTCCGGGCCCTCCGACGACTCCGGCAGCTACCTCCCGCAGGGCGGCTCGCGCACCGGTCTCGGCGGGGCGGCCGGCCGCGACGGTGACCGTACGGCCGCGGTGCTCGGCGGGCTGGCGCTGGTCGGCGCGGCCGGCTGGGGAGCGGGCGCCCACCGCCGGCGCGCCCGCCGGGCCCGGGGCTGACGCCGGTGACCGGTCAGCCACCGTCCCGCCGCGCACCGGCCGGCGGACTGCTCCTTGGCCTGCTCACCGCCCTCCTCGCGGCCGGTACCGCCCTCCTCGTGCTCGTTGTGCCCCCGCTGTACGGCCGGGACGCGACCAGCGAGGTCGACGACGGCACCCACACCGTCCCGCGCACCGAGATCGCCCGCACCCTCAGCGGCCAGCTCACCCTCCCGTTCCGCACCGGCCCGGACGCGGTGCACTGCTCGGGCGACCTGCGGCCGGTGCGGTCCGCCGCGGTGCGCTGTACGGCGCACTTCCCGATCGGCCGGGACCGCCACCTGACCGTCGAGGTCACCCGCGTCCACGACGGCAAGGTGACCTACCGCCGGCGCTCGGTGCCCCGCTGAAGTCACCGACCGGCGGCAGCCCCCGGCCGGCCGGGGGCCCGGGCGGGTCAGCCGAGGGCGGTGCGCAGCGCCGCCAGCCAGTGGGCGGTGGTGCGGCGGGCCAGCTCGGACTCCGGGGCGTACGCCTCGAAGAAGTGCCAGGCGCCGGGGACGTCCTTGACCTCGACCGGGACGTCCGCCTCCGTCAGACGCCGGGCGTACTCCAGGCCCTCGTCGCGGAGCGGGTCGAGACCGCAGGTCAGGACGTAGGCGGGCGGCAGCCCGGTGAGGTCGGTGGCCCGGGCGGGAGCCGCGTAGGCGGGGGTGTCGGGACCGCGGCCGGGGCCGAGGTAGGTGTCCCAGGTGCGCGCGATGCCCTGGCCGTTGATGATGCGCGGGTCCTCGATCCGCCGCCGGGAGGCGGCCCGGTCGCGGTCGTCCAGGCAGGGGATCAGCAGGCACTGGAACGCGATCCGCGGCCCCTGGCGGTCGCGGGCCATCAGACAGACGGCGGCGCTCAGATTGCCGCCCGCGGAGGCGCCGGTGACGGCGATCCGGTCGCGGTCGATGCCGAGTTCGTCCGCCGACGCGGCCATCCACTCCAGCGTGGCGTAGCAGTCCTCGACCCCGGCCGGGTAGCGGTGCTCGGGGGCCAGCCGGTAGTGGACGTTGACCACCACCGCGCCCGCCGCGACACAGGCGTTGCGCGCCATCGGGCTGGGCCCGTCCAACTCCCCGTACGCGAAGCCGCCGCCGTGCAGGTAGAGGACGCCGGGCAGCACCCCCTCGGCGCCGGCGGGACGCAGTACCTGCACGTCGAGGGCGTTGCCGTCCGGCCCGGGGACGGTCAGTTCCCGCACCGTCACCCGCGGGTCGCGGGCCGGCATCAGCGGTGTCATGAGCTGCCGGAAGCCGCTGCGCACCGCCTCGATGTCGGCGTACGGGTCGGCGGGGCGCGGGGGCAACCGGTCGAGGACGGCCGCCAGTTCGGGATGCGGGCGGACGGCGGTCGTGGTGGTGCGGCTGGTCATGGGGTTCCCCGTTCGTGTGGTGCGTGAGATCCAACCATCTCATTGAGATGGTCTCGGTGAGAGGGAAGGTATGGTCTCAATGAGATGGTGTCAAGGGGAGTGAGAGGCGGCGGAGGATGGCGGAGTACAGCCCGGCGAGATACGTCGTGCTCGGTCTGATCGCGCGGCACGGGGCGATGACGCCGTACGAGCTCAAATCCCGCGTCGAGGACGACATCCAGCCGTTCTGGCCGATCCTGCATGCGCAGCTGTACCGCATCCCGGCGGAGCTGGCAGCGGCCGGTCTGCTGCGCGAGGAGACCGAGACGGCGGGCCGCCGCCGGCGGATCTTCCACCTCACGGCGCAGGGCCGCGCCGCCCTGGAACGCTGGCTGGCCGACCCGGACACCCCCGAGGCGGAGACCCGCGATCCGGCCCAGCTGAAGCTGTTCTTCGCCGACCTCGGCACCGCGGCGGACATCGTCGCGCTGGCCACCCGGCAGGCCGAACGGCACCGCGGATGGCTCGCCCACTACGAGTCGCTGCGCGCCGCCCTCGATCCGGCCGAGGACTCCCGGCAGCGCTCCCGGGCCCGGCTGCTGCGGCTCGGGGTGCTGCACGAGCGGGCCCACGCGGAGTTCTGGGAGTCGATGGCCGCCGACCCGGACCGGCTGGACGACTGAGGCGGACGGACGACGGTCGCCGCCGGACCGCCTCGCCGGCCGAGGCGGACGCGCGGCCCCGTTACCGCAGCGGCCGCACCGTCGCCGTCTCCCGCGTCAGCCAGGCGTTCGCCGCCTCGACCCGGCTGCCGACCCGCAGCTTGGCGTAGGCGTGCTCCAGGTGCTTGTCGACCGTGCGCGGGCTGATCGCCAGCCGGTGCGCGATCTGCTGGTTCGTCAGGCCGCGGGCCAGCAGGGCGAGTACGGCGGACTCCCGGCGGGTGACCGGCGGCGGGGCGGGCGCCGCCGGGGCGAGCCGGGTGAGGACCCGGGTGAGCCGGCCGCGCAGCAGTGCCGCGGTGGCCACGTCGTCGTCGGAGAAGTCGCTGCCGGCCCGGTTGACCGCCACGCACACCTTGCGCGGCGGCTCACCGGTGCCGCCGGCCGGGAACGACATCGCCAGCTGCTGCTCGGCGCCGAGCGGCCGGTACACGTCCCGGTAGGCGGCCAGCGCGTGGAACGCGCCGCGGGTCTGCAGCGTCGAGCGGCGCATCGGCGTACCGGGGCCGACGGTGGTGTGCAGTACGAGGGAGTCGGTGGCCGCCTCGCGGGCGAAGGCGTCGCGGACGTCCTGGCTCAGCAGCCCGGCGGGGACGGTGAGCGGACGCTCCGCGCTCCCGGCGTGCGGCGACCAGACGATGCTGTCGCCGGGAACCGCTCCGAGAAGCAGCGGGAGCAGGACCGGAACGAGGGTGTCCTCGTCGACGGCATCGATGACGGCATCCATCAGGAGGTCCACGACGGCGAGGATCCGTCGCAGGCCGACCTCGGCGGCCGGGGTCATGTTCCCAGCGTGCCGAGGGGGGCCGGGGCCCGTCAAGGCAGGTCCGCCCGGCCCCCGGGTGCCACCCGGCCGGCCGGGGGAAGACCGGCCGGGCGCGTCAGGCGCGGTTAACGCCCGACGGCATAGACGCGGTTGACCGGGCTCTCGGCGGCGAGCCGCCAGTCGTGGAGCCCGGCGTCGGCGGCGATCTTCCGCATCGCCTCCTCACCCGCGTGGTTTTCCCGCGCCTGCGGTCCGTGCCGGGCCGGCGTGGACCGCAGGCAGACGACGACCGAGGCGGCGGTCGGCGCCCGGCCCACCGGACCGGCGTTCTCCCGGGCGGTGGCCGACCCTCTCCCGGACGCCGTCCGGGAGGTGCCCCCAGGTTCGACGATCATGCAGGTGCCGCCATCGGCCAGCGCGTGCTCGGCGTGCCGCAGCGCGCCGCCCGGGTCGCCGGTGTCGTGCAGGCAGTCGAAGAAGGTGATCAGGTCGAAGTTCTCGCCCGGGAAGTCCTGTGCGCCGGCGACGTCGAAGCTGACCCGGTCGGCCAGTCCCCGCTCGGCCGCGATGCCGCGGGCGGCCTCGACGGACGGGCGGTGGACGTCGAAACCCCGGAAGGACGACCGGGGGAAGGCCCGGGCCATCAGCGTCGTGGAGTAGCCGTAGCCGCAGCCGACGTCGGCGACCCGCGCACCGCGCTCCAGCTTCTCCACCACGCCGTCCAGTGCGGTCAGCCACTCCGGTACCAGCGAGGCGGTGGATCCGGGGCGGAAGAACTCCGCGGTGCCGGCGAACAGCGCCGGGCCGCGCTCCTCCCGGCCGACGCCCTCGCCGGTGCGGAAGGCGTCCATCAGGCTGTCCTCGGTGGCGTACACGGCCTGCAGCATGGTGAAGAACCCGGCGGCGTACGTGCTCCGGTCCGGGTCCGCCAGGACGGCGGCGTGCTCGTCGGGCAGCAGGTAGGTGTCGGTCCCGGGGGAGTACGCGACGTACTCGCCGGCCACCTGGGCGTCGAGCCACTCGCGGACGTAGCGCTCGACCAGGCCGGTGCGGGCGGCGAGCCGGGCGGAGGTGAGCGGGCCGGCGCCGGCCATGGCCGCGTACAGGCCCAGCCGGTCGCCGAGCGAGGTGCACAGCCCGGCCACCGCGGCCCCGCCGTCGGTGATCACCTTCTCCAGGAACTCCTGCACCCGCTCCTGGTCCACGGCGCGGGACGGGGTGCCGGCAGAGGTCGAAGTCGCCACGTCCCGCACCTCCCGTCGCCTCCACGAGCGGTCACCAGGTCGTCTTCCACTCCACCAGCCCGGCGCTCCCGCGCGCCATACGGGATTCGCCGTATACGGCGGAGCCGGGCGCCCGCCGACACTGGGAGTGAGGAGGTGCGCCATGCGCAAGAAGATCGACTGCCGCGACTACCCGAGCGAGACCAACTGCTCCCTCGTGATCTCCGGCGAGGAGGAGGAAGTGGTGCGCGCGGCCACCGCGCACGCGATATCCGTCCACGGTCACACCGACAGCCCGGAGCTGCGGGACCAGATCCGGGCCTCCCTGAAGAACGAGATGCCGCAGCCCGCCTGAGCCGCGGCGCACCCGGCCACCGGGGAATGCCGAGGCCCTCCCGCCGCCCCGCAGCACGGGGCGGCGGCCGCACGTGCGGCGGGGAAAGGGCGCGGCACCCTCCGGGGCCGGGCGTGGGCAACGGAAGGCATTGCATAAAACTGCCGCATTCCGTATAGTCATGCCATCGACGAGGAGGGTCCATGACGGTACGAGCGGCAGTGGCCGGTGCGAGCGGATACGCGGGCGGTGAAGTCCTGCGTCTGCTGCTCGCCCACCCCGAGGTGGAGATCGGCGCCCTGACGGCCAACTCGAACGCCGGCCAGCGCCTGGGCGCACTCCAGCCCCACCTGTTCCCGCTGGCCGACCGCGTCCTCGACGAGACCACCCCCGAGGTCCTCGCCGGTCACGACGTGGTCTTCCTCGCGCTGCCGCACGGCCAGTCCGCGGCCGTCGCCGAGCAGCTCGGCCCGGACGTCCTCGTCGTCGACATGGGTGCCGACTTCCGGCTGAAGGACGCCGGCGACTGGCAGAAGTTCTACGGCAGCGAGCACGCCGGGACCTGGCCCTACGGGCTCCCCGAACTGCCGGGTGCCCGCGCGGCGTTGGAGGGGTCCAAGCGCATCGCGGTACCCGGTTGCTACCCGACGGCCGTCTCGCTGGCCCTCTTCCCGGCGTACGCCGCGGGGCTCGCAGCGAACGAGGCCGTGATCGTCGCCGCCTCCGGCACCTCCGGCGCCGGCAAGGCCCCCAAGCCGCACCTGCTCGGCTCGGAGGTCATGGGCTCCATGTCCCCGTACGGCGTCGGCGGCGGCCACCGGCACACCCCCGAGATGATCCAGAACCTCAGCGAGGTCGCGGGGGAGCGGGTCTCGGTCTCCTTCACGCCGACGCTCGCGCCCATGCCGCGCGGCATCCTCGCCACGTGCAGCGCGAAGGCCAAGGACGGCGTCACCGCCGGGGCCCTGCGCGCCGCGTACGAGAAGGCGCTCGCGGACGAGCCGTTCGTCCACCTCCTGCCCGAGGGCCAGTGGCCCGCCACGGCCGCCGTCCACGGCTCCAACGCCGTACAGATCCAGATCGCGCACGACGAGGCCGCCGGCCGCATCATCGTGATCAGCGCCATCGACAACCTCACCAAGGGCACCGCCGGCGGTGCCGTCCAGTCCATGAACATCGCCCTCGGTCTCGACGAGACGACGGGGCTCTCGACGATCGGAGTCGCGCCGTGAGCTGGGGGTACCGCCCAGCGGCAACTGGGGGAGGGCGCGCAGCCGCCGGGCCGCAGATGACGACGAAAGCCGTGCCGCTGCGCTGCGCGGGCGGAGAAGCGAACAAGGAGACACAGTGAGTGTGACGGCAGCCAAGGGATTCACGGCGGCGGGTATCGCCGCCGGGATCAAGGACAGCGGGAACCCGGACCTGGCCCTCGTGGTCAACAACGGGCCCCGCCAGGCCGCCGCGGGCGTCTTCACCTCCAACCGCGTCAAGGCCGCCCCCGTCCTCTGGTCCGAGCAGGTCCTCAAGGGCGGCGCGGTCTCCGCCGTCGTCCTCAACTCCGGTGGCGCCAACGCCTGTACGGGCCCGAAGGGCTTCCAGGACACCCACGCCACCGCCGAGAAGGCCGCCCAGGTCCTCGGCCTGAGCGCGGGTGAGGTGGCCGTCGCGTCCACCGGCCTGATCGGTGTCCTGCTCCCCATGGACAAGCTGCTTCCGGGCATCGAGACCGCCGCCGCGCAGCTCTCCGAGCACGGCGGTGAGAAGGCCGCCCTCGCCATCAAGACCACCGACACGGTGCACAAGACCGCCGTGTACGAGGGCGACGGCTGGACCGTCGGCGGTATGGCCAAGGGCGCCGGCATGCTCGCGCCCGGCCTCGCCACCATGCTCGTCGTGCTCACCACGGACGCCGACCTCGACGGCGACGTCCTGGACCGGGCCCTGCGGGACGCCACCAAGGTCACCTTCGACCGGGTCGACTCCGACGGCTGCATGTCCACCAACGACACCGTCCTCCTCCTCGCCTCCGGAGCCTCCGGGGCCGCCCCGGAATACGCGGAGTTCGCGCAGGCCGTACGGACCGTCTGCGACGACCTGGGCCAGCAGCTGATCCGGGACGCCGAGGGCGCCAGCAAGGACATCAAGGTCGAGGTGATCAACGCCGCGAGCGAGGCGGACGCCGTCGAGGTCGGGCGCTCCATCGCCCGCAACAACCTCCTCAAGTGCGCCATCCACGGCGAGGACCCGAACTGGGGCCGGGTGCTCTCCGCCATCGGCACCACCTCCGCGGCCTTCGAGCCGGACCAGCTGAACGTCGCCATCAACGGCGTCTGGGTCTGCAAGAACGGCTCGGTGGGGGAGGACCGCGACCAGGTCGACATGCGCTACCGGGAGGTGCGGATCACCGCCGACCTCGCCGCCGGCACCGAGTCCGCGGTCATCTGGACCAACGACCTGACCGCCGACTACGTCCACGAGAACAGCGCGTACTCCTCATGACCACGACCCGCAAGCACACCGCGCTGCCCAAGGCCCGCACCCTCATCGAGGCGCTGCCCTGGCTGACCCGCCACCACGGCAAGACCGTCGTCATCAAGTTCGGCGGCAACGCCATGGTCGACGAGGAGCTCAAGCGCGCCTTCGCCCAGGACGTGGTCTTCCTGCGGCACGCCGGACTGCGCCCCGTCGTCGTGCACGGCGGCGGCCCGCAGATCAGCGCCCATCTGGACCTGCTCGGCCTGCCGTCGGAGTTCAAGGGCGGCCTGCGGGTCACCACGCCCGAGGCGATGAACGTGGTCCGGATGGTGCTGGCCGGCCAGGTCCAGCGCGAGCTCGTCGGGCTGCTCAACGAGCACGGTCCGCTCGCCGTCGGCATGACCGGCGAGGACGCCCATCTGATGACCGCCACCAAGCACTACGCCGACATCGACGGCGAGCGGGTGGACATCGGCCGGGTCGGCGAGATCACCGACATCGACCCCGGCGCGGTCCAGGCACTGCTGGACGACGGCCGGATCCCGGTCATCTCCTCCATCGCCCGCAGCAGCGACGAGGAAGACGTCCGGTCCGGTGCCGCCGGCGCCGCGGGCGTCTTCAACGTCAACGCCGACACCGCCGCGGCCGCCCTGGCCGCCGCCCTCGGCGCCGAGACGCTGATGGTCCTCACCGACGTCGAGGGCCTCTACGAGGACTGGCCGAACAGCGACGAGGTGATCTCCCGCCTCACCGCCGGCGAACTGGAGAAGCTGCTGCCCGACCTGGCCAGCGGCATGGTCCCGAAGATGCAGGGCTGCCTGTACGCGGTGCGCAACGGCGTGCACACCGCCCGGGTCATCGACGGGCGGGTCCAGCACTCGATCCTGCTGGAGATCTTCACCGACGAAGGAATCGGCACGATGGTCGTGCCGGACGCGGAAACCGAGGGGGAGTCATGAGTCCGGAGGCACCCGACCAGGGTCCGGTGACCAACGAGGGCCTCACCCGGCGCTGGCAGGGCGCCATGATGGACAACTTCGGCACCCCGCGCGTCCCCCTCGTCCGCGGTGAGGGCGCCAGGGTGTGGGACGCCGACGGCAAGGAGTACCTCGACTTCCTCGGCGGCATCGCGGTCAACGCCCTCGGCCACGCCCACCCCGCCGTGGTCCGCGCGGTCTCCGACCAGATCGCCACCCTCGGCCACGTCTCGAACTTCTTCGTCGCCGAGCCCACCGTGGCGCTCGCCGAGCGGCTGCTCGCGCTGGCCGGCGGACGCCCCGGACGGGTGTACTTCTCGAACTCCGGCGCCGAGGCCAACGAAGCCGCCTTCAAGATCGGCCGGCTGACCGGGCGCACCCACATGGTCGCCACCGAAGGCGGCTTCCACGGCCGCACCATGGGCGCCCTCGCCCTCACCGGCCAGCCCGCCAAGCAGGCCCCGTTCGCCCCGCTCCCCGGAGACGTCAGCCACGTCCCGTACGGGGACGTCGAGGCGCTGCGGGCCGCCGTCACCACCGACACCGCCCTCGTCGTCCTGGAGCCCGTCCAGGGCGAGAACGGCGTGGTCGTACCGCCCCCCGGCTACCTCCGCGCCGCCCGCGAGATCACCGCCGCCACCGGCACCCTGCTCGTCCTGGACGAGATCCAGACCGGCATCGGCCGGACCGGCCACTGGCTGGAGTCCCAGGCGCAGGGCGTCGAGGCGGACGTCATCACCCTCGCCAAGGGCCTCGGCGGTGGCCTGCCGATCGGCGCCACCCTGGCCTTCGGCCCGGCCGCCGGCCTGCTCACCCCCGGGTCGCACGGCTCGACCTTCAGCGGCAACCCGGTGGTCTGCGCCGGCGCCCTCGCCGTCCTCGACACCATCGAGGCGGACGGGATCCTCGGGCACGTCAAGCGCGTCGGCGAGCGGCTGCGGGACGGGATCGAGGCGCTGGGCGACCCAATGGTCGGCCAGGTCCGCGGTGCGGGCCTGCTCCTCGGTATCGTCTTGACGGAGCCGCTCGCGCCGCGCGTGCAGCAGGCGGCTCAGGACGCGGGTCTCCTGGTGAACGCGGTCGCGCCGGACGTCATCCGGCTCGCCCCGCCGCTGATCGTCTCCGACGACGAGGCGGACACGTTCCTGCGGAGGCTCCCCGACGTCCTCGACGCGGCCCGCCAAGGGGCCGACGGGGAACAACGATCCGGAGACTGACGAGACCGATGAGCGAGCCGCAGGACAACGAGCTGTACAACGGCGGCCAGGCCGTACCGCAGACCCGCACCGCCCGCCACCGCCGGATCGTGGACATCCTCAACCGGCTGCCGGTCCGCTCCCAGAGCCAGCTCGCGAAGCTGCTCGCCGACGACGGCCTGTCCGTCACCCAGGCGACGCTCTCCCGCGACCTGGACGAACTGGGCGCGGTGAAGATCCGCAACACCGGCGGCGAGCTGATCTACGCGGTGCCCAGCGAGGGCGGTGACCGCAAGCCGCGCGCCCCGCTGGGCGAGTCCGCCAAGGAGGAGCGGATGCGCCGCCTCTCCGGCGAACTCCTCATCTCCGCCGAGGCGTCCGCCAACCTCGTCGTCCTGCGCACCCCGCCCGGCGCCGCCCAGTTCCTGGCCTCCGCCATCGATCAGGCGGAGCTGCACGACATCCTCGGCACCATCGCCGGCGACGACACCCTGATGCTCATCAGCCGCGACCCCCACGGCGGCCAGGCCCTCGCCGACCACCTGCTCCGCCTAGCCCAGAAGGCCCGCTGAACCGCCCGCCTCACACCGGCGAGAGCACGCAGCAGCCCTTGGCCCGCCCGCCGGCCCGCCGCAGGACCGGCGGGCCGTCGTAGCGGTCCGCCCGGAACGCAGGAACGCCGAAGGCCCTGCCGCACCGAAGTGTGGCAGGGCCTTCAACCGGGCCTTGGGCCCTTTGCACCGTCGGGACGACAGGATTTGAACCTGCGACCCCTTGACCCCCAGTCAAGTGCGCTACCAAGCTGCGCCACGTCCCGGTGCTGCGGCCGGCCGGAAGGTCCCGGCCGGGGCGTGCAGAAGAAAAATACCCTGTCCCGGGCCGTGAATCCAAAGCGGGTCCTCCAAGGGGCGCTTCCCGGTCTCCCGGCGGGGTGGGGGCTTCCGTGCTTCGATGGGGTTATGGGTGAAATGTCCGACGGTGCGGGGATCCGGATGCGGCGGGTGTACGAGCCGGCCGAGAAGGCGGACGGGGTGCGGGTGCTGGTGGACCGGCTGTGGCCGCGCGGGCTGTCCAAGGAGGACGCGGCACTGACGGAGTGGTGCAAGGACGTGTCCCCCTCGTCGGAGCTGCGGCGCTGGTACGGGCACGAGGAGGGGCGGTTCGAGGCGTTCGCCGAGCGCTACCGCGCGGAACTGGCGCAGGAGGAGGCGGCCGGGGCGGCGCTGGAGCGGCTGCGGGAGCTCGCCGGCCAGGGACCGCTGACGCTGCTGACGGCGACGAAAGAGGTGCCGCTCAGTCATGTCGCGGTGCTGGCCGAGGTGCTCCGGAAGGGGCTCTGAGGAGGTTCGATGTGCCGGCGGTTCCTCCTCGGTCCCTCGTTGACCAGGGCGTTCCCCGTTCATTGACGAAACATACGGTGGAGTGCATACTTATGCCTATCAGGGCATGCACGTAAGGAGAGACCCGTGACCGAGCGCGTCGTACTCGCCTACTCGGGCGGCCTGGACACCTCCGTCTGCATCGGCTGGATCGCCGAGGAGACGGGCGCCGAGGTCATCGCCGTCGCCGTGGACGTCGGTCAGGGCGGCGAGGACCTGGACGTCATCCGCAAGCGGGCGCTCTCCTGCGGCGCGGTCGAGGCCGAGGTCGCGGACGCCCGGGACGAATTCGCCGACGAGTACTGCCTCCCGGCGATCAAGGCCAACGCGCTGTACATGGACCGGTACCCGCTGGTCTCCGCGCTCTCCCGGCCGGCGATCGTCAAGCACCTGGTGGCCGCCGCCAGGAAGCACGGCGCCACCACCGTCGCGCACGGCTGCACCGGCAAGGGCAACGACCAGGTCCGCTTCGAGACCGGGATATCCTCCCTGGCCCCCGACCTGAAGTGCATCGCCCCGGTCCGTGACTACGCCATGACCCGGGACCGGGCGATCGCCTTCTGCGAGGAGAAGAACCTCCCGATCGCCACCACCAAGAAGTCGCCGTACTCCATCGACCAGAACGTCTTCGGGCGGGCCGTGGAGACCGGCTTCCTAGAGGACATCTGGAACGCGCCCATCGAGGACGTCTACGAGTACACCCAGAACCCGGCCACCCCGCGCGAGGCCGACGAGGTCGTCATCACCTTCCACGAGGGGGTGCCGGTCGCCCTCGACGGCAAGCCCGTCACCGTCCTGCAGGCCGTCCAGGAGCTCAACCGGCGGGCCGGCGCCCAGGGCGTCGGCCGGATCGACATGGTCGAGGACCGTCTCGTCGGCATCAAGTCCCGCGAGGTGTACGAGGCGCCCGGTGCCATCGCGCTGATCACCGCCCACCAGGAACTGGAGAACGTCACCGTCGAGCGCGAACTCGCCCGCTACAAGCGGCAGGTCGAGCAGCGCTGGGGCGAGCTGGTCTACGACGGCCTGTGGTTCTCGCCGCTCAAGCGGGCGCTGGACGGCTTCATCGACGAGGCCAACCGGTTCGTGTCCGGTGAGATCCGGATGACGCTGCACGGCGGCCGCGCCGTGGTCACCGGCCGGAAGTCCGAGCAGTCGCTGTACGACTTCCACCTGGCGACGTACGACACCGGCGACACCTTCGACCAGTCGCTCTCGAAGGGCTTCATCGAGCTCTTCGGCATGTCCAGCAAGATCGCGGCCCGGCGTCAACTGCGGGCCCGGCCCGACGCGACCCGGCCCGAGCCCGGCTCGTTGGCCTGACGGCACTACGTACCACGGCCGTCTCCCCGCCCCGCGGTGGGGAGGCGGCCGCACATCCCATCCCTTGCGAGGAGCAGCAGTGAGCAGCAACAGCGGTGACGTCCGGCTGTGGGGCGCCCGGTTCGCCGACGGGCCCGCCGAGGCCCTGGCCCGGCTGTCGGCGTCCGTCCACTTCGACTGGCGCCTCGCGCCGTACGACATCGCCGGGTCCCGGGCGCACGCCCGGGTCCTGCACAAGGCGGGGCTGCTCAGCGAGGACGAGCTGGCGCGCATGATCGCCGGGCTCGACCAGCTCGAAGCGGACGTCGCCGACGGCTCGTTCACCGGCACCGTCGCCGACGAGGACGTGCACACCGCCCTGGAGCGCGGGCTGCTGGAGCGGCTCGGCCCGGACCTCGGCGGCAAGCTGCGGGCCGGCCGGTCCCGCAACGACCAGGTCGCCACCCTCTTCCGGATGTACCTGCGCGACCACGCCCGGATCATCGGCGGGCTGATCGCCGACCTCCAGGAGGCGCTGATCGGCCTGGCCGAGGCCCACCCGGACGCGGCGATGCCGGGCCGTACGCATCTGCAGCACGCCCAGCCGGTGCTGTTCGCGCACCACGTGCTGGCGCATGTGCAGTCGCTGTCCCGGGACGCCGAGCGGCTGCGGCAGTGGGACGAGCGGACCGCCGTCTCGCCGTACGGCTCGGGCGCGCTGGCCGGTTCGTCCCTCGGGCTCGACCCGGAGGCGGTGGCCCGGGACCTCGGCTTCGAGCGCGGCAGCGCCGGCAACTCCATCGACGGCACCGCCTCCCGCGACTTCGTCGCCGAATTCGCCTTCATCACCGCGATGATCGGGGTGAACCTCTCGCGGATCGCGGAGGAGGTCATCATCTGGAACACGAAGGAGTTCTCCTTCGTCACCCTCCACGACGCCTTCTCCACCGGCTCGTCGATCATGCCGCAGAAGAAGAACCCGGACATCGCGGAGCTGGCCCGCGGCAAGTCCGGCCGCCTCATCGGCAATCTGACCGGCCTGATGGCGACGCTCAAGGCGCTGCCGCTCGCGTACAACCGCGACCTCCAGGAGGACAAGGAGCCGGTCTTCGACTCCTGCGACCAACTGGAGCTCCTGCTCCCGGCGTTCACCGGCATGATGGCCACCCTGACCGTGCACCGCGAGCGGATGGAAGAGCTCGCCCCGGCCGGGTTCTCGCTCGCCACCGACATCGCGGAGTGGCTGGTCAAGCAGGGTGTGCCGTTCCGGGTGGCGCACGAGGTCGCCGGCGCCTGCGTCAAGGAGTGCGAGGCGCACGGTATCGAGCTGGACCAGCTGACCGACGAGCAGTTCGCCAAGATCTCGCCGCATCTGACCCCCGAGGTCCGCGAGGTGCTCCACGTCCCCGGCGCACTCGCCGCGCGCAGCGGCCGCGGCGGCACCGCCCCCGCGGCGGTGGCGGTACAGCTCGCCGAGATGCGCGCCGACCTGGTGCGGCAGCAGGAGTGGGCGGCGGCCAAGCAGCCGCGATAGGCGACGACGGATCCGTACTGGCGGCCCGTACCCGGAGGACATCCCGGGTGCGGGCCGTCGCCGTCCCACAAGAATGTCCGGTGTGAGACAAGAGTGTCTCATTCGGCTATCCTGTGTCTCATGGCCGTGGATCGTGAACACGTACTCAAGGAAGCCGCCGCGCTGCTGACGCGCCGGGCATCGACGTCGATGGACGAGATCGCCCGGGCCGCCGGCATCAGCCGGGCGACCCTGCACCGGCACTTCGCAGGACGGGACGCGCTGATCCGCGCGCTCGAAGAGCACGGGATCGCCCGCTTCGCGCAGGCGATGGACACCGCCCGGCTCGACGAGGACGACGCCCCCGCCGCGCTCCGCCGGCTGATCCGGGAGGCCGAACCGGTCGCCGCCGTCCTCGCGTTCCTCTTCACCGAGAACCAGCTCTTCGAGGACGGCGACATCAACGCCGGCTGGGCGGAGCTCGACGCCCGTATCACCGCCCTCTTCCGCCGCGGCCAGGAGGACGGCGACTTCCGCCTCGACCTGAGCGCCGCCTGGTTCACCGAGGCGTTCTACGGCCTGATCGGCGCCGGCGCCTGGGCCGTCCACGAAGGACGGGTCGCCCGCAACGACCTCACCCACTCGATCGCTGAGCTGCTGCTCGGTGGCATCCGACGGAGCATGGAGAAATGACCGAGACCATAGCGTCAGCCCGGGCCGGTTCGGCCCATGTGGACGACCAGCCCCGCCCCGGACGCTGGCTCGCCCTGGCCGTCCTGGTCCTGGCCGTCCTGCTGGTCGGCGTCGACGCCACGGTCCTCGGCCTCGCCACCCCCTTCCTCAGCGAGGACCTCCGCCCGTCCGGCACCCAACTGCTGTGGATCGGCGACATCTACTCCTTCGTCATCGCCGGACTGCTGGTCTCCATGGGCAGCCTCGGCGACCGCATCGGACGCAAGAAGCTGCTGCTGACGGGCTCGGTCGGGTTCGGCGCGATGTCGGTGCTCGCCGCCTACGCCACCAGCCCGGAGATGATGATCGCCGCCCGGGCGCTGCAGGGCGTCGCGGGCGCCACGCTGATGCCGGCCACCCTCGCGCTGATCCGCAACCTCTTCCACGACCCCAGGGAACGCAGCCTGGCCATCGGCATCTGGGGCGCGATGGCCTCGGCCGGCATGGCCGTCGGGCCGGTCGTCGGCGGCTTCCTGCTGGGGCACTTCTGGTGGGGCTCGGTCTTCCTCATCAACCTGCCGGTGATGCTGCTGCTGGTCGCCGTCGGCGCCAAGGTGATCCCCGAGTCCCGCAACCCCGACCCCGGCCCCTGGGACATCCCCAGCGTGCTGCTGGCCCTGGTGGGCATCGTCGGCGTCGTCTACGCCGTCAAGGAAGCCGCCGTGGACGGCTACCGCTGGGACGTCGCGCTCACCGCCGTCCTCGGCGTCCTCGCCCTCGTCGTGTTCGTCCGCCGGCAGCTCACCCTGGACTCCCCGCTGCTCAACATGAAGCTCTTCCAGCACCGGGGCTTCTCCGGGGCGGTCCTCGCGGACCTGCTGACCATCCTCGGACTGTCCGGCCTGGTCTTCTTCCTCTCCCAGTTCCTCCAGATGGTGCAGCTGCGCTCGCCGCTCAACGCCGGACTGATCGAACTCCCGGCCGCGATCGGTGCGGTGGGCGCCGGACTCGTCGCCGGACGGGTCGCCCGCAAGCTGTCCGTACGGGTCGTGGTGGCCGGCGGCCTGGCCGTGGTCGGGCTCGCACTGGCCGGCTGCACCACCCTGCACGCCGACACCGGCACCGCCGCGATGTGCGTCATCCTCCTCGTCGTCGGCATCGGCGCCGGCTTCTCCTTCACCGTCACCGCCGACGTCATCCTCTCCAACGTGCCCAAGGAGGAGGCCGGCGCGGCCTCCGCGGTCTCCGAGACCGCCTACGAACTGGGCGCCGCGCTCGGCATCGCCCTGCTCGGCTCCATCGTCACCAGCATCTACCGCGGCTTCCCCACCCCGGCGGACGTCCCCGAACACGCCGCCGGCGCGGCCCGCGAATCGCTCGGCGGCGCCGTCGAGACCGCCGTCCAGCTCCCCTCCCACCAGGGCGCCGCGCTGATGAGGGCCGCTCAGCACTCCTTCGTGGACGGCGTGGACGCCGCGGCCGCGGTCGGTTCCGGGGTGCTGCTCGCCGCCGCGGTCGCGGCCTGGTTCCTGCTCCGCGGCCAGGAACTCGCCGACGGCCGGTAGCCCCGCCGCGCCGTCCACCGCTCCGCCGGACGGCGGTCGCACCCCCGCCCCAGGGCGTGTCTGATGGATCACCCCGCCCCGCACCCGCGATGATCCACAGGACACGCCCTGGGGGCGACTGTCCCCCGCCCGTTCACGCCCGGTACGCGCGCTGGTGACCGGCCGTCAGGCGCGGCTCGCTCGACTCTCCGGTCGTCCCCCTACGGACGGCCCGCTCAGGAGAGTGACGCAGTGCGCGACATCGGACGACGGTCCTTCTTCACCGCCGCGGGGGCCCTGGCCACCGCGAGCGCCATCGGAAGCAACGCCTACGCCACCGGCCACGCCCGCGACGCGGCCACCGCCGACGAATACGTCGACGTCCAGCTCCTCAACATCACCGATCTGCACGGCTACCTGCAGGGCGCCCCCGGCGCCCACTCCGTCATCACCGGCGCCGGCGGGAAGACCTACACCGTGGGCGGCGTCGCCTACATGGCCGCCCACCTGGAGCGGCTGCGCGACGGCCGCCGCAACTCCCTCTTCTTCGCCCCCGGCGACCTCTTCTCCGGCTGGGAGTTCGACGCCGCCGCCTTCGCCGACGAACCCACCATCGAGGCCCTCAACGCCATGGGCCTGGACTTCGCCTCCGCCGGGAACCACGAATTCGACAAGTCCGCACGCTTCCTGACCTCGCACATGGAGGACGGCGACGCCTTCCCCACCGCCGGACGCGACGACGACTTCAAGGACTCCACCGGACGCCGCTTCCGCGGCGCGGAGTTCCCGTACTACAGCGCCAACATGGTGTGGAAGGCCACCGGCGAACGCGTCCTGGCGCCGTACAACATCGTGCACGTGGACGCCGGCCGCGGCCGCCGGCTGCCGATCGGCTTCATCCACCTGACCGCCATCGGCACCGAGTCCTTCCCCGGCTCCTACCAGCCCGGCCTGCGCACCCTGGACGAACTGGAGACCGCCAACCGCTGCGCCGCCGAGCTGAAGAAACGCGGCGTCAACGCGATCGTGCTCAGCATGCACGACGGCGCGGTGGCCGGCAGCGACTTCTCCAGCGGCAAGAACCCCTCCGGCCCGGCCTACGAACTGGCGCTGCGCGCCTCGCCGGACATCGACGCCATCGTCACCGGCCACTGGCACTGCGCCTTCACCATGATGCTGCCCGACCCCGACGGCGAGCCCCGCCCCTTCGTCGAGGCCGGCTGCTACGGCCAGATCATCAACGAGATCAACCTGCGCCTCGACCCGGACACCGGGGCCGTCGTCCGGGAACTGACCACCTCCGTCAACCACCCCAACACCCGGGACGTGGCCCCCGATCCGGAACTGCGGTCCATCGCCTCCTACTGGGCCGGCTACGGCAGCCGGCGGGCCCGCACCAAGATCGGCACCCAGACCGCCTCCTTCTCCCGGCGCCGCAACGCGCTGGGGGAGTCCACCATGGGCAACCTCGTCGCCGACTGGGCCCTGTGGGCGGGCCGGCAGCCGCCCGGCCCGATGGCCGACCCCGCCGAGCACCCGGACACCCCCGCCGACCTCGCGGTCATCGCGGTCGCCCCGCGCGTCGGCCAGGCGGTGATCGCCGGGGACCTGATCCGGGACGAGGAGTCGGACGGCACCGTCACCTTCGCCCAGGCCTGGAACGCGGTCGGCTTCGGCGACCCGATCGTCACCGTCACCGTCACCGGCCGGCAGATCCACGACGCCCTGGAGGAACAGTGGGCGCCGACCGCCGGCGGCGGCCTCGGCTTCTCCCCGCTCGCCGTCTCCGCCAACGTCCGCTACACCTTCGACGCCGCCGGCAGGGTCGGCCGCCGGGTGGACCCCGCCGACGTCCTCATCGACGGCACCGCCCTCGACCTCAAGCGCAGCTACCGCCTCGCCGCGCCCTCCTACACCCTGATCAACCAGGACGGCTTCAGCGCCTTCACCGGCTTCACCGCCCCCGTGCGGCACACCCGCGACTTCGAGAGCTTCATCGCCTTCGTGCGGACCCGCAAGCGGCTGGTGCCCGCCCCGCTGGGCCGGGTCGCGGTCAAGAACGCCGATCTGCGCGGCGCCCGCACCGGCACCGTCACCCAGCGCCAGCAACTGCTCCAGGACGGCAGCGTGGTGCCGCGCCCCGAGGCGGCGCTGCGCACCGCGCTGACCGGCGGCCCCGAGGGCCAGCGCGCCCCCGGCGGCTTCCGGGTGCCCTGCTGACACACCACGGGCCCCGTCCGCGGCTGCGGACGGGGCCCGTGATGCCGTGTCGGACCGCCGGCTCAGGCGGCGGCCCTGGCCTTGGTGGCGTAGATGTCGACGTACTCCTGGCCGGACAGCTCCATGACCTCGCTCATCACCTCGTCGGTGACGGCCCGCAGGACGTAGCGGTCGCGGTCCATCCCGTCGTACCGGGAGAAGTCCAGCGCCTCACCGAAGCGGATGGTCACCGGGGCGATCCGCGGCCGGCCCTTGCCGCCGGGCTGCACCTTGTCCGTGCCGATCATCGCGAACGGGACGACGGGCGCGCCGGTCATCAGGGCGAGCCGGGCGATGCCGGTACGGCCGCGGTAGAGACGGCCGTCGGGGGAGCGGGTGCCCTCGGGGTAGATGCCGAACGCCTTGCCCTGCTCCAGCACCCGGCGGCCGGTCATCAGGGCCGCCACCCCGCCGTGGCCGCCGTCGCGGTCCACCGGGATCATGCCGGCGCTGGTGAAGAACCAGGCCATCAGCCGGCCCTTGATGCCGGTGCCGGTGACGTACTCGTCCTTGCCGATGAAGTACACCGGCCGCTTGACCACCAGGCTGAGGAAGAGCGAGTCGATGAAGGTGACGTGGTTGCCGGCCAGGATCACCGGTCCGGTCGCCGGAATGCGCTCCATACCCTCGACCTTCGGGCGGTAAAGGACACGCATGACGAATCCGAGAATCGCCTTGAGCACAATGCGGGACAACGGGTCCTCCGGGTCGTGGCTTGCTGGTCGGGGTCAAGCGGGCGCAGAACTCTGCAGCCCAGGACGATACTCGCGGGTCACTCCCGCGCGCACATCCGGGTTCATGAGGTCGATACGCACAGTTGACTCACGGTTGACGTGTGTTACCACCATGTTCCCCCCGAAGTCGTCGTGCGTCTCCCCGGCATGGCCCGTCCGTGCCTACGATCGGCCCGGTTCTACGGGTGCCCGTGCAACACGCCTTGACGCCGACCGGAAAACACCCGGAAGCACCGAAGCGCCCGGGCGGACCCGGACCGCACGAGACGACGCACAACAAGGAGCGTGGGTATGCAGAAGCGGCAGCAGCCGGGACGGCGGACGGTACTGGGGGCGGCGGCCCTCGGTGCGGGGGCGGCGGTGTTCGGCGGGGCCGGGCAGGCGAGCGCCGCCGGGAGCGGCACGGCGGGCCGGGAACTGCCGGTCCCGCTGATCGTCGGCCACCGCGGCGCCAGCGGCTACCGCCCCGAGCACACCTTCGGCTCCTACCAACTCGCCCTCGACATGGGCGCGGACGTCATCGAGCAGGACCTCGTCCCCACCAAGGACGGCCATCTGGTCTGCCGGCACGAGAACGACATCACGGCCACCACCGACGTCTCCGCACACCCGGAGTTCGCCGACCGCAGGACCACCAAGACCGTCGACGGACAGCAGCTGACCGGGTGGTTCACCGAGGACTTCACGCTCGCCGAGCTCAAGACCCTGCGCGCCAAGGAGCGCATACCGGGCACCCGGCAGCACAACACCCTCTACGACGGCCGGTGGCAGGTGCCCACCTTCGAGGAGGTCCTTGGGTGGGCCGAGCGGGAGGGCCGCAAGCGGGGCCGCCGGGTCTGGCTGCACATCGAGACCAAGCACCCCACCTACTTCCGCAAGCTCGGCCTCGGCCTGGAGGAGCGCCTCGCCAAGGCCCTGCGCGCGCACGGCCGGCACCGCCGCAACTCCCCGAACTTCCTGCAGTCCTTCGAGCCCGGCAGCATCCGGCGGCTCGGCGAGCTCGTCGACTGCCCCAAGGTCGTGCTGCTGGGCACGCTGAAGGACCGCCCCTGGGACTTCACCGAGGCGGGCGACCCGCGTACCGTCGCCGACCTGGTCACGCCCGAGGGCCTGAAATGGATCGCCGGCTTCGCCGAGGGCATCGGCCCGGACCTGACCGTGATCATCCCGCGGGACAAGGACGGCAAGCTCGGCACGCCCACCTCCGTCGTCCGGGACGCGCACGCCGCCGGGCTGGTCCTGCACCCGTACACGGTCCGTAACGAGAACACGTTCCTGCCGGCCGACTACCGCCGCGGCACCGACCCCGACGCCTACGGCGACGCCCTCGGCGTCTTCAAGGCGTACCTCGGCACCGGCATCGACGGGCTGTTCTCCGACAACCCGGACACCGCGCTGCTGGCCGCCGCGGAGTTCCGCAAGGGCTGACCGGCCGCCCGGCCACCGACCGGCACCGGGCCCTGACCTCCCCCGAAACTCTCATCTGAGTTGGGAATGTCACAGAAGAGCTCGGTGCCGGTCCGTTCCGCTTGCCCCAATTGCCTGCGCAGAATGCTCCCGGCGGCGGTTGCCGCCGCCACATTCCGGGGAGTCCGGAAGTCAGGGCACCACGTCCGGGCGCACACCCCTCTCACCCTCGCGCGCCCGGGCCAACCGAATAAGGGGAGGCATACGCGCATGGGCACGAGCGTGACCATCTCTGCGGCGACCGACGAGGACGCCGAGCAGATCCTCAAACTGCAGTACCTCTGCTACCAGTCGGAGGCCGCGCTGTACGACGACTACGGCATCGAGCCGCTCACCCAGACACTGGCCGCGCTGCGCGCCGAACTGAGCGAGGGCTGCGTACTGGTGGCCCGGCTCGGCGACGAGGTGGTCGGATCCGTGCGCGGCACCGTCGATGCGGCGGGCACCGCGGCGATAGCCAAGCTCATCGTGCACCCCCGGCTCCAGCGGCACGGTCTCGGCGGCCGGCTGCTCGCCGCGGTCGAGCAGCGGCTGGCCGAGGAGCGCTCGGCCAAACGTTTCCGCCTCTTCACCGGCCACCGCAGCGAGGGCAATCTGCGGCTGTACCGCAGCCACGGCTACGCGCCCGTGGGCACCGAGCAGCTCAGCCGGCGGCTGAACGTGGTCACGCTGGAGAAGGAGGCCGCGGCCGAGGAGTTCGTGGCCCAGGCGTAGCGGCTCGTACGTCGCACGTCGCGGCCCTCGCGGAAGTCGCGAAGGCCGCCGGTGTCGCGAAGGCCGCCGACCTCGCGGCAGGGGGGCGGGCCCGCTGTGGGGGCGGGCCCGTCCACCGGCGATGTGCCGCACGCGCCCGGGGACGGCCGTTACGCCGTGCGCGCCCTGCGCAGCCACAGCATCCCGGTGACCGGCAGCAGGACCGGGATGAAGAGGTAGCCCCTGCCGTAGTCCGACCAGACCGTGGCGTCGGGGAACGCCGACGGCTCCACCAGCGTCCAGGTGCCCACGATCAGCACGCCCACCAGTTCCGCCGCACAGCACACCAGGGCCGCCCGGCGGGCCCGGTCGCCGCCGCGGACGAGCGAGTAGGTGATGAAGCCGTAGACCAGGCCGGCGAGCGCGGAGAGCGTGTACGCCAGCGGGGCCCGGTCGAAGTCCGTGGCGATCTGGAAGACCGAGCGCGACACGGCCCCGACGACCATCACGCCGTACAGCCAGACCAGCAGGATCCCGGGGCCGCCGATCAGCTTCCGGCGGGTGCCCGGCGCACCCTCCTCGGCGGTCAGGCCGGCCTCGCCGGATGCCGTCACGTCAGCCTCCCCAGATGTCGAACAGGCGCACTTCGAGCACGGCCAGCACCACGCCGCCGGCGGACACCGTCAGCGAACCCCAACGGCTGCGTTCCGCAAGGGACATGAAGCCCGCCGCGGGAACGCAGGCGAACGCACCGAGCAAATACGCCACGAAGATCGTCGTGCCCTGCGCGGGCTTCTCGCCGCGCGCCAGCTGGACGATGCCGACGACCAGCTGCACCACGGCGAGCAGCGACACCACGGCCATGCCGATGAAGTGCCAGTCCATGGTCCGCTGGTCCCGGTAGGCGGCGAAGCCGCACCAGGCGGCGAGCGCGAGCGCGGCCACGCCGATCGCGGCCGTCAGGGCATCAAGCATGCCGAGACCCTATTACGGGCCGAAAAGCCCGATGCGCCCGCCCCTGGGCCGCACATACGCTCGGTCCCCATGAAGATCCACGCGGACGCACTCCTCTTCGACAACGACGGCACCCTGATCTCGTCCCTCGACTCCGTTTACCGCTGCTGGACCCGGTGGGCCAAGGAGTACGGCCTCGCTGCCGAGGACTTCGCCCGGGTCGAGCTGCACGGCCGTCCGGCGGCCGAGATCGTCGCCGATCTGCTCCCGGCCGGGAAGGTGCCCGGGGCGCTGGCGCGGATCGAGCAGCTGGAGGTCGAGGACGTCGCCGGGGGAGTGACGCTGCTGCCCGGCACCCGGGCCCTCCTGGAGAGCCTGCCTCCCGAGCGGTGGGCGGTGGTCACCTCCGCCACCCGGCGGCTCGCCGAGGCCCGTCTCGGCGAGGTCGGCATCCGGCCGAAGAAGCTGATATCCGCCGACGACATCACCCGCGGCAAGCCCGACCCGGAGCCGTTCCTGCTGGCCGCCCGCCGGCTCGGCGTGGACCCGGCCCGCTGCGTTGTCTTCGAGGACGCGCCGGCCGGGCTGGCGGCGGGCCGCGCGGCCGGCATGACGACCGTGGCGTTGACCACAACGCACCCGGCCGCCGAGCTCTCCGCCGATGTCGTCGTCCCCGACCTGTCGGCGGTATCCGCGCAGGCCACGGACGGGGCGGTGGAGATCACCCTGGCCGGATGAGGCCCTGTCCACGGGCCGGTCAGCCATGTCCGCAATACGGACACGGTTGATCGGCCCGCACAGCCGTCTGGTTTACTTGCCGCCATGACCACGACGAGCAACCGCACCCCTGCGACCGAGGCGAACCTGACGCCCGGTGCTCGTTGCATGTGTCGAATGTGTGACCGCTGAGGGCCCCCGCCTGAGCCTCGCGCCCCGAAGCGAGACCCCATGCCGTGCACCGGTCCCCGACCGCAGCGGCCGCCCCGCGTCACCGGAACCAGGAGCCGGGCTCCGCGCCCGCCGCCGCTCCCGTTCCCCCCTGCCGCACTCGCAAGAATGCCCCGTGCCCGGCGGGCGAACCGCCGAGCACTCGACAGTGACGGAATTCCCTGTGATCACCACAACGGGCCTGACCAAGGTCTACCGTTCAGGAGACCGCGACGTCACCGCCCTGGACGGCGTCGACCTGCACGTCCGCGAGGGCGAGGTGTACGGCGTCATCGGCCAGAGCGGCGCCGGCAAGTCCACCCTCATCCGCTGCCTCAACCTCCTGGAGCGCCCCACCTCCGGCACGGTCACCGTCGCCGGCCAGGACCTGACCGCCCTC
This sequence comes from Streptomyces sp. NPDC021749, assembly GCF_040640655.1. Lineage (NCBI taxonomy): Bacteria > Bacillati > Actinomycetota > Actinomycetes > Kitasatosporales > Streptomycetaceae > Streptomyces > Streptomyces sp. NPDC021749. The sequence goes on from NZ_JBFACE010000032.1 coordinate 40,384, forward strand.
GCCGGGCGGGGCCAGCGCGCCGGCGCCGCACTGCGCGCCGCCCGCAGCCACATCGGCATGGTCTTCCAGCACTTCAACCTGCTGTCCTCGCGCACCGTCCAGGACAACGTCGAACTGCCGCTGGAGATCCTCAAGGTCGACCGCCGCGAACGCTCCCGCAAGGCCCTGGAACTGCTCGACCTGGTCGGCCTCGCCGACAAGGCCACGGCGTACCCCGCCCAGCTCTCCGGCGGCCAGAAGCAGCGCGTCGGCATCGCCCGCGCCCTGGCCGGCGACCCCAAGGTGCTGCTCTCCGACGAGGCCACCAGCGCCCTCGACCCGGAGACCACCCGCTCCATCCTCACCCTGCTGCGCGACCTCAACCGCCAGCTCGGCCTGACCGTCGTCCTCATCACCCACGAGATGGACGTCGTCAAGACCATCTGCGACTCGGCCGCCCTGATGAAGAACGGCCGCGTCGTCGAGCAGGGCACCGTCGCCGAACTGCTCGCCACCCCCGGTTCCGAACTCGCCCGCGAGCTCTTCCCGGTCGGCGGCGAGCCCTCGGCCGACGACCGCACCGTCGTCGACATCACCTTCCACGGCTCGGCCGCCACCCGCCCGGTCATCTCCGAGCTGGCACGCACCTACAACGTCGACATCTCGATCCTCGGCGCCGCCATGGACACCGTCGGCGGCAAGCAGATCGGCCGGATGCGGATCGAGCTGCCCGGCCGCTTCGAGGAGAACGTCGTCCCCATCGGCTTCCTGCGCGAGCAGGGCCTCCAGGTCGACGTGGCCGACGTGGCCGACCTCGCCTCCGACCTCGCCGCCGCGGCCATTCCGGCGCCCGCCGCCGCCCCGCTCCAGAAGGAAGGTGCCAAGTGAGCTGGACCGAGATGCAGCCGCTGCTCCACGACGCGACCCTCGACACCCTCTTCATGGTGTGGTGGTCGACGTTCTACGCGGTCCTCTTCGGCATCCCCGTCGGCATCCTGCTGCACCTGACCGCCCGCGGCGCCCTGCTGAACAACGCCGTGGTGAACAAGGCCCTCGGCGCGGTCGTGAACATCGGACGGTCCTTCCCGTTCCTGATCCTGATCGTCGTGCTGATGCCCTTCACCCGGCTCGTCGTCGGCACCTCCATCGGCCCCACCGGCGCGGTCGTACCGCTGGCCATCGCCGCCATCCCGTTCTTCGCCCGCCTCGTCGAGGCCGCGCTGCGCGAGGTCGACCACGGCCTGGTGGAGGCCGCCCAGGCGATGGGCGGCGGCACCTGGACCATCATCTTCAAGGTGCTGCTGCCGCAGGCCCTGCCCGCGCTGGTCGCGGCCGTCACCACCACCGTCATCACGCTGATCGGCTACTCCGCGATCGCCGGTGCGGTCGGCGGCGGCGGACTGGGCTCCCTCGCCTACAACTACGGCTACCTGCAGTACGAGACCAGGCTGATGGTCATCACCGTCGTCGAGCTGATCGTCCTCGTCACCGCCATCCAGCTGCTCGGCGACCTGGTCGTCCGCCGGCTCGCCGGCCGCGGCACCCGCTCCTCCTCGCCCGTACGCGTCGGCCTGCGCCGCGCCCGCACCGAGGAGCCGGCGGCCGTCACCGAGGCCGCCTGACCCCACGAACCACCCGCGTCACCCGCACCACCCGAGAGCCCGGACCCTTTGCCGGGCGGACAGCACACGGACACCCCGTGTGGGAAACAAGAAAGAGGCACTCTTCGTGCGCAACACCGTCAAGATCACCGTGGCCGTCGCCGCCGCTTCCGCCGTCGCCCTGGGCGCGAGCGCCTGCTCCGCGCCCTCCGACGCCACCGCCAGCAGCGACAAGAGCGACAAGAACGCCCCCCTCGTCGTCGCCGCGAGCCCCACCCCGCACGCCACCATCCTCGACTTCGTCAAGAACAAGCTGGCGGCCAAGGCGGGCCTGAAGCTCGTCGTCAAGCCGTTCAACGACTACAAGATCCCCAACAAGGTCACCGACGACGGCCAGGTCGACGCCAACTTCTTCCAGCACAAGCCCTTCCTGGACACCTTCAACAAGGAGAACGGCACCCACATCGTGCCGGTCCAGAACGTGCTGATCGAGCCCCTCGGCCTGTACTCCAAGAAGATCCACAAGCTCTCGGACCTCAAGTCCGGCTCGACCGTCTCGGTCCCCAACGACCCGTCCAACGAGGGCCGCGCGCTCAAGCTGCTCGCCGACAACGGTGTGATCACCCTCAAGCCCGGGGTCGGCGCCGACGCCAAGCTCACCGACGTCAAGGACGACAAGGGCGTCAAGATCACCGAGCTGGAGGCCGCGCAGACCGCGCCGCGCATCGACGACGTCGACGCCGCCATCATCAACGGCAACTTCGCCATCGGCGCCCACCTCAAGCCCTCCAAGGACGCCCTCGCGCTGGAGAAGGCCAAGGACAACCCCTACGCCAACTTCCTCGCCGTCAAGAAGGGCAACGAGAACGACCCGCGGATCAAGAAGCTGGCCAAGCTCCTGAACTCCCCCGAGGTCAAGAAGTTCATCGAGGACAAGTACAAGGACGGCTCGGTCATCCCCGCCTTCGGTCCCGCCAAGGCCTGACCCCGACCGGCCACCACCGGGCCCCGGCAGCGCACCCCGCGCGGCCGGGGCCCGGGCGCGTGGCACACCCACCGGCCCATGCTGCATGCTGGTGCATTCAAGACGGTCAGACGGCCCGTGACCTCGCGGTGAACCATCCCGCGACGTCCCGGAGCACCCACGGTCAACGGCGTTGGAGCAGCGGCATGACACCCACCTTTCCGGACATCTCCCTCAGCACGGACCGGCTGGTGCTGCGCCCCTTCGAAGAGGCCGACGTCCCCGCCCTCGCCGAGATGATGTCCGACGAGCTGGTCACCGCCTGGACCGCGCTCCCGCACCCCTACACCACCGCCGAGGCCCGCGCCTGGGCCACCGGCAAGGCCGCCGCACTGCGCACCACCGGCCGCGGCCTCGCCCTCGCCGTCACCGAATTCCTCACCCAGCGCCTGGTCGGCACCCTCCACCTCGACCACACCGACTGGCGCATCCGCTCCACCGAGATCGGCTACGTCACCGCCCCCTGGGCCCGCGGTGAGGGCTACGCCTCGGAATCCGTCCTCGCGGTCGCGCAATGGCTCTTCTACGACCAGAGGTTCGAACGCCTCGAACTGCGCACCGCCGCCGACAACACCGCCTCCCAGCAGGTCGCGCAGAAGATCGGCTGCATCAGCGAGGGCGTGCTCCGCAACGCCTGGATAGCCCGCAGCCGCACGGAGGACGGCGGCTGGACGGACATCCGCACCGATCTGATCGTCTGGAGCCTGCTGCCCGAGGACCTCGACGGGGTCCCCGGCCGGATGGCCGACGCGAACGGATTCACCTACCCCGAGTGGAACTGACCCACGCCGGCGCCCAGGTCCGTACCTCTCGGGGTACTCTCGCCCTGCCGCGCACCCGCGCACCCGCGCGACCAGCGCGGACCTGCGTCCGGCGCACCACAGCGGCGCGCCACCGGCCCGCGGCCACCCCGCGGCCGCCCCCGCCCGCGTACCCACAGCAGCCCCAGGAGACTGACGAGCATGGCCGACCGGGTCACGGTGATCGGATGGGACGGCTCTCCGCTGACCGCCGCCGCCCGCTCCGCCCTCGGCGCCGCCACACTCGTGGCCGGCGCCGCCCACCACCTCGCACTGCCCGAAGTGCCGCCGCACGCCGAGCGGATCCGGCTCGGCAGCGTCACCCTGGCCGCCCGCAGGATCGCCCAGCACCGCGGCACCGCCGTCGTCCTCGCCGACGGCGACCCCGGATTCTTCGGCGTCGTCCGCACCCTGCGGGCCCCCGAGCACGGCCTGGAGGTCGAGGTCGTCCCGGCCGTCTCCTCCGTCGCGGCCGCCTTCGCCCGGGCCGGCATGCCCTGGGACGACGCCCAGATCGTGGTGGCCCACAGCCGCGACCTGCGCCGCGCGGTCAACGTCTGCCGCGCTCACACCAAGGTCGCCGTCCTCACCTCGCCCGGCGCCGGCCCCGCCGAACTCGCCCTGCTGCTCAGCGGCGTCCACCGCACCTTCGTCATCTGCGAGGAACTGGGCACCGAACGCGAGCAGGTGACCGTCCTCACATCCGACAAGGCCGCCGACCACGTCTGGCGCGACCCCAACGTCGTCATCGTCGTCGGCGGTTCACCCGGCGGCGCCGCGGCCCAGGGCACCGGCTGGATCGCCGGCCACGAGGTCGGTCACCCGACCGGACCGCGCGGCTGGGGACTGCCCAACCGCGCCTACGGCGGCGCCCTCGCCGAGGGCGAGAGCGTCCAGCTGCGCACCGCCCAACTCGCCCGCCTCGGGCCGCGGGTGGGCGACCTGGTCTGGGACATCGGCACCGGCAGCGGAGCCGCCGCCGTCGAGGCCGCGCGGTTCGGCGCCGCGGTCATCGCGGTCGACGCCGACCCGGACGCCTGCGGGCGCACCGCCGCCGTCGCCCGCCGGCACGGCGTCCAACTCCAGGTCGTGCACGGGCGGGCGCCGCAGATCCTGGAGGACCTGCCCGAACCCGACGTGGTACGGATCGGGGGCGGGGGAGCGGAGGTGGTCACCGCGTGCGCGGCCCGCCGTCCCGAACGGATCGTCACCCACGCCGCGACCCGCGACGAGGCCGAGCTGCTCGGCCGGGCACTGGCGGACGGCGGGTACGACGTCGAGTGCGCCCTGCTGCAGTCCGTGGACCTGGACACCTCCGTCTGGGTCGAACGCGAGCGGTCCGTGGTGTTTTTGCTCAGCGGGTATCGCGTTCCTCACCCGTGACCAGGAAGGCAACCCGCGCGAGGTAGGCTGGCGGATCGTTGCGCCGCCGTTCCGCGTTCGGCTTCGTACGCCAATATCCGGAAAATGCCGTGGTTTTGGACGAATATGAAGCTGTGAGCGCGGACGTGCCGCGAGGCGTGCTCGCTCGTTCTAGCTATCGGGGCGTCGGGGCGCCCCGGTCGAGCGTGTCGCACGAGCGGTTGGAAGGAGCACTACCAATGGGCGAGGGGTACGCATGACCGACACCGGCCAGGTCCCGGGCGAGGGACAGCCGGAGAACGCAGGCGGACATCCCGGGCAGCCGCAGCCGGCGGCCGCTCCCTCCCCTGCCGACGCCGGACCCACGGAGCTGCCGGGCATGGTGACCCCTCAGGGCGACTACCCCTACCTCGACCAGACCGACCCCGGCGTCGAGGACGACGACTTGCTGCTCATGCCGGGCGCCCAGGGTGCCTGGAGCGAGCAGCCCGCGGCCCAGCCGCTGCCGCACGAGCCCCACCAGGGCCCGGCCCAGCAGCCGCAGTCCGGCGTGCCGTTCGACGCCGCCGTCCAGGGAGCCACCGGCTACGAGCCGATGCCCGCCCAGGCCGGCGACCACGAGAGCGGCGGCCGGGATTCCGGTTCCGTCGACCTGAGCGCGGTCCGCATCCCGCAGCCCGCCGCCCCCCAGCAGCCGGACCGGGCCCGCGCCTCCGCGCCCACCCGCCGCCCGCTGCACATGGGCCCGCCGGTGCCCGACGCGACCGGCGGCGTGGTCCGCTCGCTCGCCGACCGCGGCCCCGCCGACGCACCCGCCCCCGCCCGGCACGCCGCCCCGCCCGCCGGCGCCCCCGAGTACTTCGACGCCGCCGCCCCCGCCCAGGCGCCCGTGGCCCCGGAAGCCGCGGCCGCCCAGCCGGCCCCGGCCCCGGCGTACGCCGAACCGCAGCCGCCGTCGCAGCCCGAGGCGGCGCCGTACGTGGAGCAGACGTACGGCGGTCATTCCTACGGTGGGCAGTTCTCCCCCGAGCAGACCTACGGGGCCGCCGGCCAGGGCCCGTTGCCCGGCCCGCAGCTCGGCGAGATCCCGGCCCAGATGCCGGCCTGGAACGACGCCTCGGTCCAGGCGGCCCCGGCCGCCCAGGCACCCGCGCCCCAGCCGGTGGAGGCTCCCGAACCGGCCGTGGCGGCCGACCAGGTTCCGGCGGCCGAACACGTGCCGGTGTCTGACCAGGTTTCGGTGTCTGACCAGGATTCGGTGGCCGACCAGGTGTCGCCCGTCGCGGAGACCGCAACGGCCGCGGAAGCGGCCCCGGTTGCTGACGCGGCACCGGTGGCGGAAGTACCGGTGGCGGAAACGGTTGCGCCCGCGGAAACGGTTGCGCCCGCGGAGGCGGTTGCCGCGCCGGCGGACGAAGCCGCCCAGCCGGTTGCGCAGCCCGTCGCCCAGGACCCCGAACTGCCCGCCGAGCAGCAGCAGCCCGCCGAACAGCAGCCCGCGGCGCAGCCGCAGGCACAGCCCCAGCCGGTGGTACAGCCCGCGGAGGGCGTCGCCGAGGAGGCGGCAGCGGCCGCGGACGGCCCGGCAGTTGCCGCTGCGGAGACCGAACCGGCCGAGGCCGTGGAGGCCCCGGCGCAGGAGATGCCGGCGGCGGAGGTGCCGGCGGCGGAGGCGCCGGTGGTGGAGCAGACGACCGCCCAGACCCCGGACGCTCCGGCACAGGAAGCTCCGGAGCAGGACGCACCCGCTGCCCCGGAAGCGCCCGCCGCCCCGGAAGCGCCCGTACAGGACGTTCAGCACGCTCCTGAGCAGGGTGCGGCCGAGGCAACGGAAGGGAACGTCGAGGCGGACGCCGCCCCCCAGCCCGAGGCCGTCGCTCCGGAGGCAGCTGCTCCCGAGGCCGTCGCGCCGCCGCAGGGTCCCGTCGCCTTCCCCGTGGCCGAGGACGGCGCGCCCGTCGAGCAGGAGGTCACCCCCGTCGAGCAGGTGCAGGCCGTCATAGAGCCGCCCGAGGCGGTCGCCCCTGACACCTCGGCCGCCCCTGCCGCCACGGACGCCCCCGAGGGCGAGGCGGCCCCGGCCGCCGAGTCCGCAGCACCCGCCGCGGACGCCACGCCGGACACCCCCGTCGACGCGTCCCCCGATCCCGCGGCCGTCACTCCTGATGAGGCGGCAGCGACTCCCGAGGCCACCCCGGCGCCGGAGGCCGCGGCCACCCCGGACCACGCAGCCGCCGAGCAGGCAGCCACCGCAGAGGTCGAAGAACCGGCCGCACCGGCAGCAGGCGAAGAGGCGGCGGAGCCGGCACAGGCGCCCGACCCCACCCCGGCCGACGCCCCCGCCGAGCCCACCGCCGCGGCCCAGCCCGGCGTCGTCCACATCCCGGCCCAGGCAACCGCCGAGCAGTCCGCCGGAGAGCAGCCGCAGGCCCCCGCCGACACCCAGGAGGCCGTCGAGGTGCCTGCCGAGGCCGCCGAGGAGGCCCCCCACCAGCAGGACGCCGAGGCGCTCCTCCAGCGCGGTGAGGGCGCGGACGAGGACCAGCCGCAGGAGCCCGACGCGACCCCGGCGGCCGAACAGCCGCAGGCCGCCGACGCCCAGCCGGCAGCCCCGGAGACCGACGCCGCCGACGGTGCCCCCGAGGAGGCAGAGGTCCCGGCCGGGCCCCCGGCCGCCGGCTACGACGACTCCGAGCGCGCCGCCGTCCACCGCGTGATGCGCGAACGCCGCGACATCCGCAACGGCTTCCGCAGCGACCCGATCCCCAACGAGGTCCTGCTCCGCGTCCTGGAGGCGGCCCACACCGCCCCCAGCGTCGGCCACTCCCAGCCCTGGGACTTCGTCGTCATCCGGTCCGCCGAGACCCGCGAGAAGATGCACCAGCTCGCCATGCAGCAGCGCGACGCGTACGCGAAGTCGCTGCCCAAGGCGCGCGCCAAGCAGTTCCGCGAGCTGAAGATCGAGGCGATCCTCGAAACGCCGGTGAACATCGTCGTCACCGCGGACTCCACCCGCGGCGGCCGGCACACCCTCGGCCGGCACACCCAGCCGCAGATGGCCCCGTACTCCTCCGCGCTCGCGGTGGAGAACCTCTGGCTCGCCGCCCGCGCCGAGGGCTTGGGCGTCGGCTGGGTCAGCTTCTTCGACGAGCGCGAGATGGTCCGCGAACTGGGCCTGCCCGAGCACCTCGAAGTCGTCGCCTACCTGTGCGTCGGCTACGTCGACGAGTTCCCCGAGGAGCCCGAGCTGCTGCAGGCCGGCTGGTCCAAGCGCCGCCCGCTGTCCTGGGTCGTCCACGAGGAGACCTACGGCCGCCGCGCGCTGCCCGGCGAGAACCCGCACGACCTCCTCCAGGAAACCCTCCAGGGCATCCGCCCGCTGGACGCCAAGGCGCTCGGCGAGGCCTGGGAGCGCCAGAAGCGGATGACCAAGCCCGCCGGCGCGCTGGGCATGCTGGAGATCATCTCCGCGCAGCTGTGCGGCCTGTCCCGCAAGTGCCCGCCGCCGATCCCGGAGCCGGCCGCCGTGGCGATCTTCGCCGGCGACCACGGCGTGCACGCCCAGGGCGTCACCCCCTGGCCCCAGGAGGTCACCGGCCAGATGGTCGCCAACTTCCTGGGCGGCGGCGCGGTGTGCAACGCCTTCGCCAACCAGGTCGGCGCCGAGGTGTGCGTCGTGGACGTCGGCGTGGCCGGCGAACTGCCCGCCACGCCCGGCCTGCTGCCCCGCAAGGTCCGGGCCGGCACCGCCGACTTCACCCAGGGCCCCGCGCTCACCCAGGACGAGGTCCTCAAGGCCATCGAGGTGGGCATCGAGACCGCCCGCGACCTCGTAGCGGCCGGCAACAAGGCGCTGCTCACGGGCGAGATGGGCATCGCCAACACCACCACTTCCGCCGCGCTGATCGCCGTCTACACCGGCGTCGACCCGGCCGAGGTCACCGGCCGCGGCACCGGCATCAACGACGAGACGCACGCCCGCAAGGTCGACGTGGTCCGCCGCGCCCTGGAGCTCCACCAGCCCGATCCGGCCGACCCGGTCGGCGTGCTGACCGCGGTCGGCGGCCTGGAGCACGCGGCCCTGGTCGGCCTGATCCTCGGCGGCGCCTCGCTGCGCACACCGGTGATCCTCGACGGCGTCAGCGCCGGCGCCGCCGCCCTGGTGGCCCGCGCCATCGCCCCCGAGGCGCTGGCCGCCTGCATCGCCGGTCACCGCAGCGCCGAGCCGGGCCATGTCGCGGCCCTCAACAAGCTCGGCCTGCGCCCGCTCGTCGATCTCGACCTGCGCCTCGGCGAGGGCACCGGTGCCCTGCTGGCCCTCCCCGTCGTGCAGAGCGCGGCCCGCGCCATGCACGAGGTCGCCACCTTCGACTCCGCCGGAGTGACGGAGAAGAGCTGATGCGGTGCGGCCGGAACGCGGCCGCCCCGCATGACCCCCGGCCCGCAGCCCCCTAGGCTGTGGGCCGGGGCCGTACGCCCCGAGGGTCGTATCATCCCTGATCAGCCGCTCCAGAGCCGCAGCGACTGAGCCGGTCTCGAACCCGCACCATCCGCACAAGGAGCCGCCCCGCCATGGCCGAGCACGTCGCCGAACACGCTGCCTACCCCGTCGGACTGCGGCTGTCCGGCCGCCGGGTGGTCGTCCTGGGAGCCGGACAGGTCGCCCAGCGCCGCCTCCCCTCGCTCGTCGCCGCGGGCGCGGACGTCCTGCTCGTCTCCCCGTCCGCCACCCCCTCCGTCGAGGCGATGGCCGACGCCGGGGAGATCCGCTGGGAGCGCCGCCGCTACCGTTCCGGCGACCTCGCCGAGGCCTGGTACGCGCTGATCTCCACCGACGACCCCGAGGCCAACGCCGCCGCCTCCCAGGAGGCCGAGGAGCGGCGGGTGTGGTGCGTACGCGCCGACGACGCCGAGGCGGCCACCGCCTGGACCCCGGCCACCGGGCGCAGCGAGGGCGTCACCGTCGCGGTCCTCACCGGCCGCGACCCGCGCCGCTCGGCCGCCGTACGCGACGCCATCGTCGAGGGCCTGCGCGACGGCAGCATCGCCGCCCCGCACCACCGCCACCCGCACACCCCCGGCGTGGCGCTGGTCGGCGGCGGTCCCGGCGACCCCGACCTGATCACCGTGCGCGGCCGCCGCCTCCTCGCCGAGGCCGACGTGGTGATCGCCGACCGCCTCGGCCCCCGCGACCTCCTGGCCGAGCTGCCGCCGCACGTCGAGGTCATCGACGCCGCGAAGATCCCGTACGGCCGTTTCATGGCGCAGGAGGCCATCAACAACGCGCTGATCGAGCACGCCAAGGCCGGCAAGGCCGTGGTCCGCCTCAAGGGCGGCGACCCGTTCGTCTTCGGCCGCGGCATGGAGGAGGCCCAGGCGCTCGCCGAGGCCGGCATCCCCTGCACGGTCGTCCCCGGCATCTCCAGCACGATCTCGGTGCCCGCCGCCGCCGGCATCCCCGTCACCCACCGCGGCGTCGCCCACGAGTTCACCGTCGTCAGCGGCCATGTCGCCCCCGACGACGAGCGGTCCCTGGTCGACTGGCCCGCGCTCGCCAAGCTGCGCGGCACCCTGGTCGTCCTCATGGGGGTGGAGAACAGCGGCGCCATCGCCGCCACACTCGTCGAGCACGGCCGCCCCGCCGACACTCCGGCCGCCGTCATCCAGGAGGGCACCACCGCCACCCAGCGCCGGGTCGACGCCACCCTCGCCACCCTCGGCGAGACGGTCCGGTCCGAAGGCGTCCGGCCGCCGGCGGTCATCGTCATCGGCGACGTCGTCACCATCGGCACGCTCACCCCGGCCGGCTGACCCGCGCCCACCACGGCCGGCTGACCCGCGCCCACCGACGGCCGGCGCGCGCCCATCACGGCCGGCTGCGGGGCGTCTCCTGGAGCGGACCGGATCAGACCGGATCAGACTGATTCAGGCCGATCCGGACCTTCTCGGACCGGATCAGAGAGAATCACTCCAGCCCACCCCCGTCCACCCCAGCCGATTCGTTCCCTCCGGCATTGGAACCCCGACCCCGACAAGGCACTATCTCCTCGTGGCAGAAATCATCACCGTCGACGACCCGGACGACCCGCGGCTGGCCGACTACACCGGCCTCACCGACGTCGAACTGCGGCGCCGGCGCGAGCCCGCGGAGGGACTCTTCATCGCCGAGGGCGAGAAGGTCATCCGGCGCGCCCGGCACGCCGGCTACGAGATGCGCTCGATGCTGCTCTCCTCGAAGTGGGTCGACGTCATGCGCGACGTCATCGACGAGGTCCCGGCCCCGGTCTACGCCGTCAGCCCGGCCCTCGCCGAACAGGTGACGGGCTATCACGTCCACCGCGGCGCGCTCGCCTCCATGCAGCGCACCCCGCTGCCCACGGCCGCCGAACTCCTCGGCGACGCGCGCCGCATCGTGGTCATGGAGGCCGTCAACGACCACACCAACATCGGTGCGATCTTCCGCAGCGCGGCGGCCCTCGGCATGGACGCGGTGCTGCTCTCCCCGGACTGCGCGGACCCCCTCTACCGCCGCTCGGTGAAGGTCTCCATGGGCGCGGTCTTCTCCGTCCCGTACGCCCGTCTGGAGAGCTGGCCCCGTGACCTGTCCGTCGTACGGGAAGCGGGCTTCAAACTGCTCGCCCTCACCCCCGCCGAGAAGGCCACCGGCATCGACGAGGCCGCCCCGCACACGCTGGACCGCGTCGCCCTGATGCTGGGCGCGGAGGGCGGCGGCCTCACCACCGGCGCCCTGCGCGCCGCCGACGAATGGGTCCGCATCCCGATGGCCCACGGCGTCGACTCCCTCAACGTCGGCGCAGCCGCAGCGGTGGCGTTCTACGCGGTGACGTCGGGCCGCCCGCCGGCCTAGCCGGTACCGGCCGTACGGGCGGGGCGGGGGCGCTCCAGGCGGTGATGTCGGGGCGCGGCCCACTCGGACGGTACGGGCCGTGCGGGCTGTATGCGCCCTACGGCCCGGACTGGGCCCAACTGCACCTGGCTCACCGTCATGGCCCCCGTCATGACGCCGTTCCCCCGGGAATACCCGTCAGCCCCACCACGTTGTCGGCCCCGAGGGGGCGCTCGCGCCCCTTAGGGGATCCGTTCCCCCACCCCTAAGGGCCGCCCGCCGCCCCCGACCACGCCCGTAAAACCCCAGCCCAAGCCCAAGCCCAAGTCCACACCCAAGAAGGCCACGCCCCGCCCCGCCCCGGGGACGCCGCCGTCCGCGCCCCCGCACGCCTACCGCGCGTCCGCGCCCCCGCCCCGCGTCATCCGGTCTCACCCGGAGCGGCCGGGCTCCCGGCCGGTGCAACCGGAGCCAGCCGCTCCGCGGCACCCGCTCCCATCCCGCGGGCCGGTCCCTGGCAGCCCTGGGCCGCCGCGATCCCCAGCGCGACCAGCAGCGTCACCACGACGAACACGATGACCCGCTGGCGCAGCAGCCGGCGGTCGGGGCCGGGACGGCGGCCGCCCGAGGTCGTACGGACCGGGGTGCGCGAACCGTTTCGCCCCGTCGGCCGCGCCGCCGGGGCACGTCGGCCGTTCCGCCCCGCGGTACGCGGATTCTTCCGCGCGCCGGTGCCCGCACCGGCACCGGCACCGGCCCCCGCACCCGCACCGGAAGCCGGACCGCCCGGCCGCCCGGCGGTCCCGTCCCGGGGCGCCGGCGGACGCGACGCATGCGGACGCGGCGCGGAGCCGCCCGCCGTCCGCCGCTCGGTGCGCTGGCGCGCGTACTCCTCGGCCCGCCGCCCGGTCGGCCGGTCCGACGGACGGCGATCCGTCCGGCCCCATCCGGCCCCACCGCCGGACCCGTTGTGCAGGAGGCCGCCCGACAGACCACTCGACAGACCACCCGACAGGCCGCCCGAGAGACCGCCCGAGAGACCGTGCGCCTCCCGGGCCGCGATCTCCTTGAGCCGCAATGACAGCGACAGGGTGCTGGGCCGGTCCGCCGGATCCTTGGCCAGGCAGGACGCGAGCAGCGGCGCCAGCGCGTCCGGCACCCCGCCGAGCTGCGCCTCCTCGTGCACCACCCGGTACAGCATGACCTCCGAACTCCCTTGTCCGAAGGGGGAGTCCGCGGTGCAGGCGTACGCCAGTGTGGCGCCCAGCGCGAAGATGTCGGTGGCCGGGGTCACCGCTGCCCCGCGTACCTGTTCCGGCGCCAGGAAGCCCGGTGACCCGACGGCGGTGCCGACATGAGTGAGCGTGCTCGCGCCGGTCGCCCAGGCGATGCCGAAGTCGATGATGCGCGGGCCCTTGGGGGACAGCAGGATGTTGGACGGCTTCAGGTCGCGGTGCACGACCCCCGCGTCATGGACGGCCAGCAGCCCCTCGGAGAGCGCCGCACCGACGGACGCGACCTGCGCGGGGGAGAGCGGCCCCTCCTCGTTCACCTTGTCGTGCAGCGACGGGCCGGGGACGTACTGGGTGGCGAACCACGGGCGGTCCGCGTCCAGATCGGCCGCGACCAGCCGCGCCGTGCAGCCGCCGCGGATCCGGCGGGCCGCCGAGACCTCGCGGGCGAACCGCGAGCGGAATTCCTGGTCCTCCGCCAGGTCCGGCCGGATCACCTTCAGCGCCACCCGCTGCCCGCGCTTGTCCGAGCCGAGGTAGACCACGCCCATCCCGCCCGCGCCGAGCCGGCGGTGCAACCGGAACGTCCCGACGACACGCGGGTCCTCGCGCCGGAGCCGCATCATCGCCATGTCCGTCCCCTACCTGCGGTGGGAGGCCCCTCCGCTGCCAACCGTCTGACGTGGCACAGCTTACGGATTGACGGCTCGCTGTGCTGAGAGGCCGCGCATGCGTCGGCAAGCGGATTGTCGGTGGCGGGTGCGATCCTCGGAGTGCGGGAGGGGAAAGGGGCGTGCGGCGGCGGCGTTTTCACCCCGCGCGCCCAATGATGGCCCACATAAGGGGGATTGGCGCGATGAAAGAGGATCAAGGCCGGATGCCGGAGATACGGGGTGCGGCTTCCGGCGGCGGACGACGGCGGCGTGCGCGGTGGCCGGCGGCTGTCGGGCGGCGGGGCGCGCGGAAGCCGCCGACGTGAGCGAGGTCACGCATGCGGACCGCCGGCCGGCGGACCGCGGACCTGCGCCCCGACGGCTACCCCTGGGGGATGTCCCGGAGTCCCGAGGGATTTTCTCCACCCAGGGGAGTACATGACGGCCCGTCCCGTCATCCTCCCGGAGGCCGCCCAATAGGTACGACGGCATGACGCCTGCCTTCCGCCGGGTGCCTACTGTGGTCATCAAGCGGCGGGCGCAGCACTCGTCCCCCGAGGTCAGACGCCCGCCGCTGTAGAGACGACGGGAGCGGACGATGGAACGGACCTCAGGACGGACGGCCCTTCGGGCGCAGGGGCGCAAGGTCGCCGCGGCGCTCGGCGGCCACCAGTCCTCGGGCACCCGGCATCCCCTCGTCGCGGTGGTCATGGTGCTGCCGTTGGCGATCCTGCTCGCCGTGGTCTTCGGCGGCTGGGAAGCCGTCATCACACAGGCGTCGTCCGTGGCCGGAATGCTGGGGCGCTGAGCGGCGCCCCGGGCCCGGGAGAGCGGCCCGGGACGGGGACCTCCGGCCGAATACCCCGTGGGGACGGGGGTGCGGCGGACGGCATGAACGGCCGGGCATCTGGGGAGATGCCCGGCCGTCGAGCTTCCACACCCACCCACCCACCGAAGCGCGACTCGCCACGCGCCCCCCCCGCGTACCCACGCCACCACAACACCCCCCCCGGGCCTCCCGCGCACCACGCCACGGCAAACGCCCCGCCCGCCCCTCCCGCCTCTCCCACGTACGCCGTCACCCGCAACGCCCCGCCCGCCCCGCCGCGTACGATCCCCTCGGGCCCACCCGGGCAAGGCCCCCACACCGACCAGGCCCGGGGGAGGGGAACGATGACCACGCCGCTGGCCGCCCGCCTCGCCGCCCTCGCCGCATCCTCCGCCCCCGACCGCACCCCACCCGCCCCACCGGCCCCAGAGGCACTCACCAACCACCCCGAAACGTCCGCCCACCACCCCCGGACACCCACAGAGCCCCTCCCCGCCCCCGCAGCGGACCGCCCCCAGGTCCTCGCCGACCGCCCCGACGGCACGGTCGTCCGCAGCGGCGGTACGGTCGCCAAGGCGCACGCCCCCGACGCCGACCCCCACGACCTCGCCGCCCGGCTGCGGATCGCCGCGCACCCCCTCCTGCACGGGATCCTGCTGCCCCCGCTCCCGCTCACCGCCCCCGGCGGCTTCCTCACCCTCACCGACGACGGCCGGGCGCTCACCCGCTGGCCGTACGGCACCCCGGTCGCGCCCGACGACCCCGACGCGGCGCCCTGGGAGGACGCCGCCCGCCTGCTGGCGCGGCTGCACTCCGTCGATCCGCGCCAACTCCCCGGCCCGGTCCCGCCGATGCGCGGCCCCGCCAAGGCCGTCCGCGCCCTGGCCCGGCTGCGCACCGCAGTGGAGGACGCGCCTTGGGAGGCCGTCCCAGGGCCCTTGCGCGCGGCCGCCGCGGCCGTCGAACGGGCCTGGTACGGGCTGCCGCCCTGGGCCCGGGGCGAGGCGTCGCCCCCGCGGGCGGCCTCCCTCTGCCACGGCGACCTCCACCTCGGCCAACTGGTCCGCCACCCGGCCACCGGCGGCCGCTGGCTCCTGATCGACGTCGACGACCTGGGCCTCGGCGACGGTGCCTGGGACCTGGCCCGTCCCGCCGCCTGGTTCGCCACCGGCCTGCTCGCCCCGGACATCTGGACGCGGTTCCTGACCGCCTACCGCGCTGCGGGCGGACCGGCCCTGCGCCCCGACGGCGACCCCTGGCCCGAGCTGGAGGTCCCCGCCCGCGCCCTGACCGTGCAGACCGCCGCGCTCGCCGTCGCCAAGGCCGTCACCGGGGAGCGCGCGCTGGACGAGGCCACGACCGCGGTCATCGACGCCTGCGCCCGGATGGTGTCCCTGCCGCAGCAGTTGGCATCCGACGGGCCCGTCGTACGCTGAACCCCACGCCACCGGAAGGACGTTCCGGTGGCGCCGCGCCGAGCGGCAGTGAACGACAGGAGTTGAGCCGACGATGCAGTGCCCCAAGTGCCATGCACCGATGCACACGTACAACCGCAATGGCGTCCAGATCGAGCAGTGCGCCGGCTGCCGGGGGATCTTCCTCGACTACGGGGAGCTGGAGGCGCTGACCCGCCTGGAGTCGCAGTGGGTCCAGCAGGCCCCGCCGCCGCCCGCCCCGCAGGCCTACCCCGCCGCCCCCGCCTGGGGCGCCCCGCACCACGGGCACCACGGCCACCATGGACACCACGGTCATCACCGTGGCCTCGGCCACATGCTGTTCTCGTCCTGAACGGTCGCACCCGGCCCGGCCGGCAGGTTCACACCGGCCGGCCCGCACCGAAGCCCGTGACCGCTACGGCACGGCACAAAAGCCGAGGGCCGGAGCGAAACGCTCCGGCCCTCGGGCTGCGTGTGGACGATACTGGGATTGAACCAGTGACCTCTTCCGTGTCAGGGAAGCGCTCTCCCGCTGAGCTAATCGTCCTCGGGACCATGGATCGCGAAGACCCACGGTTGCGTGCGCGATACTGGGATTGAACCAGTGACCTCTTCCGTGTCAGGGAAGCGCTCTCCCGCTGAGCTAATCGCGCGGGGGCCCGGCCTGAGCCGGACCAGTGGACGATACTGGGATTGAACCAGTGACCTCTTCCGTGTCAGGGAAGCGCTCTCCCGCTGAGCTAATCGTCCTTGGAGGTGGAGACGGGATTTGAACCCGTGTAGACGGCTTTGCAGGCCGTTGCCTCGCCTCTCGGCCACTCCACCAGGAGTGAGGGGGTTCGGGAAGATCCCCCACATCGAGCGGACGACGAGACTCGAACTCGCGACATCCACCTTGGCAAGGTGGTGCTCTACCAACTGAGCTACGTCCGCAGGTGTCTCTCCCAGACTACGTCCGGGAAGCTACCCGGCCCCCGGGGCGCTTCCGCGTCCCGGCGACGTGTTGAACTCTAGCGGATTCCGGGGCCAGTACAAAAACGCGTTTGTGCAGCGTGCTGCGCTGCTCGCCCGGCACAGGCGCACCCGGGGCCCCCGCCATAGACTCGCTGACGTGCACGACTTCGCTCCCATGGCCCGCTTCGGCGGCCTGATAGCCACCGATCTAAGGGACGTGACCAGCGATCCCGCGGCCCTCGACTCGACGGGCTGGTGGGCGGTGGCCGCCGACTTCGAGGGCCAGGTGGTCTGCGCCCGCTTCGCCGACGTACGCCCCGCCACCCCGGCCGACACCCCGGCCCCCGGCACCTGGCACGGCCCCGCGCGTGACGCCTGGGTCAGCTCCCTGGACCGCGACGCCTACGTCCGCGGCGTACGGCGGGTCCGGGAACACATCGCGGCCGGCGACGTCTACCAGGTGAACCTCTGCCGGGTGCTGAGCGCGCCGCTGCCCGACCCCGACCGGGCCGACGTCGACGCGCTGTCCGCGGTGCTGGCCCGCGGCAACCCCGCACCGCACGCCGGCACCATCCGGCTGCCCGGCCACGGCGTGGAGATCGCCAGCGCCTCCCCTGAGCTCTACCTGCGACGCGACGACCGCGCCGTGTGGTCCGGCCCCATCAAGGGCACCGGCCGGACCGCCGCGGACCTCTCGGACAAGGACCGGGCGGAGAACGTGATGATCGTGGACCTGGTCCGCAACGATCTCGGCCGGGTCTGCGCCACCGGAACCGTCACCGTCCCGGCACTCTGCGCGGTCGAGGAGCACCCCGGCCTGGTGCACCTCGTCTCCACGGTGCGCGGCGAACTGGACCCGGCCAACGAGAAGAGCGCCTGGGCCGACCTGCTGGACGCCACCTTCCCGCCCGGCTCGGTCACCGGCGCCCCCAAGTCCAGCGCCCTGCGGATCATCGACGAGCTGGAGACCGCGCCCCGCGGCCCGTACTGCGGCGGCATCGGCTGGGTCGACGCCGACCGCCGCACCGGTGAGCTCGCGGTCGGCATACGGACCTTCTGGATCGACCGCACCGCCGCCGACGGGCCGGTCCTCCGCTTCGGCGCCGGGGCCGGGATCATCTGGGACTCCGACCCCGAGCGGGAATGGGCGGAGACCGAACTGAAGGCGAGCCGGCTGCTCGCGGTAGCGTCGGGGCGCAACGAGCCGAGCGGAGGAGAGCGATGAGGATCTGGCTGGACGGGTCACTGCGGGACTCCGAGGACGCCCGGGTCTCGGTCTTCGACCACGGGCTGACGGTAGGCGACGGCGTCTTCGAGACCGTCAAGGCGGACCACGGACGCGCCTTCGCCCTCACCCGCCACCTGGAGCGCCTGGCCACCTCCGCCCGCGGCCTCGGCCTGCCCGAGCCCGACCTCGACGAGGTGCGGCGCGGCTGCGAGGCCGTCCTCGACGCCAACCCGGTGCCGCTGGGCCGGCTGCGGATCACCTACACCGGCGGCGAGTCCCCGCTCGGCTCGGACCGCGGCGACGCCGGCCCCACACTGGTCGTCGCGCTCTCCGCGACCACCCGCCGCACCGACACCACCGCCGCCGTCACCGTCCCCTGGACCCGGAACGAGCGCGGCGCGCTGGCCGGCCTGAAGACCACCTCGTACGGCGAGAACGTCGTCGCCCTGGCGCGCGCCCGCGAACAGGGCGCCACCGAGGCGCTGTTCGGCAACACCGTCGGCGCGCTCTGCGAGGGCACCGGCTCCAACGTCTTCGTCGTCCTGGACGGCGAACTGCACACCCCGCCGCTCACCTCCGGCTGCCTGGCCGGCATCACCCGCGCGCTGACCGTCGCCTGGGCCGGCGCCAAGGAGACCGAGCTGCCGCTGGACGTCCTGGAGCGGGCCGAGGAGATCTTCCTGACCTCCACCCTCCGCGACGTGCAGGCCGTGACCCGGATCGACGGCCGCCAACTGGCCGCGGAGCCGGGCCCGGTGACCGCCGAGGCCATGCGGATCTTCGACGAGCAGTCCGCCGCCGACTTCGACCCGCGGTGAGGAACGGCCCCCGTACGAGGTGATGACGGGCCCGCGCACGGGCGAGTAGAAAGACCCCGTGACCACTACGCTGCGCCCCGCGGGACCCGAGGAACACCACGACGACGGCACCCGGGCCCGCCCGTACGACATCTGCGTCAACAGCCGGCGGGTCGGCACGGTCCGGCTGTCGACCGACGCCCGTTTCGGGCCGACGGCCGGCCGGATCACCTACCTGGCCATCGACCCGCCGGACCGGCACCGCGGCCGGGCCACGGTCGCCGCACTGGCCGCCGAGGAGGTACTGCGCGGCTGGGGCTGCCGGCAGATCGAGGTGACCGTCCCGGCCGAGGCGGAGGCCGCGCTGCGGCTCGCGACCGCCCTGGGCTACACCGAGCGCAGCCGCACCCTGAGCAAACCCCTCGACGCGCCGCCGCGGCTGCCCGAGGACGTCACGGACCGGCCGCTGAGCGAGGCGGAGTACCCGGCCTGGCGGGACGCCGCGCTCGCCGAGTACGTCCGTACGCAGACCGGCCAGGGGATGTCCCGGGCGCGCGCCGAGGAGACCGCGGTGAAGGGCCACCGGGCCCTGCTGCCGGACGGGGCGGAGACCCCCGACCAGGTCCTGCGGATCCTGTCCCACGACGGCGCCGACGCCGGCAGTCTCTGGCTCGCCCTGCGGATGCCGGACCAGCCGGGCGGCTACGTCGTCGACGTGCGGGTGGACCCCGCACACCGGAGGCGGGGCCACGGCCGCACGCTGATGCTGATCGCCGAGCGCGAGAGCCTCGCGGCCGGCCGCCCCACCCTCGGCCTCAACGTCTACGCGGGCAACGCGCCGGCCCTCGGCCTCTACGAGTCGCTGGGCTACCGGCCCACCGGGTACCTGCTGTGGAAGCCGATCCTGTAGGGCGGCCGGCCGCGCTCCGGCACTCCGGGGCGGCCCGGCCCCGGCCGGCCCGTTCCTGGCCGGCTCAGCCCTGGCCGGTTCAGCCCTGACCGGCCAGCAGCCGGTCGGCGATCTCCTCGATCCGGGCGCGCAGCCCCTCCTGGCTCTTGCCGCCGTCCAGCCGCTCACCGCCGATCACGTACGTCGGGATGCCGGTCACGCCGATCGCCTTCCCCTCGGCCTCGTCGGCGTCCACGATCAGCAGATGCCGCCCGTCGATCAGCGCGGTGTCCAGCTCCTCCGCGTCCAGCCCGAGCTCCCCGGCGACCTCCAGCAGCAGCTTCTCGCCGCGGGCGGCGAGCTCCTCGGTGCGCGCCAGCACCGCCTCGACGTACGGCCAGCCCTGCCCCTGCACCAGTGCCTCCTCGGCGGCCTGGGCCGCGGCGTAGGCGTGCTTGTGCTTCGCCAGGGGGAAGTGGCGCAGCCGGATCTCCAGCCGGTCGCCGTAGCGCTCGCGCAGCGCCCGCAGGTCCGCCAGCGCGGTGTGGCAGTCCGGGCACTGCAGCTCACACCACACGTCGAGGACGATGGGGGTACCCCCTGCCTGAGCGAAGCCGAGAGCTTGGGGGAGGGCGGGGACGGAGGTGGTGGCGTCGTTCATGCGGCCAGTCTTTCAGCCCGCCCCCTGGTGGCCGAACCCGGACCTGAGGATGAGGGTGACCCGGAGAAGACCCTGAAGCCGGTGCCGGAACATGGCCGCGGCGGCCCCGCACAGGGCAGGATGGAAGGGAGCAGAGGCACTGCTCGCCCTTTCACCGGCAGGAGGACCGGATGCTGACCTCGACCGTCTGTGCCGCGGTGTCGGCAGCGGGCCTGGGCATCGCCGCGCTGACGGCGTACCGCAAGCGTTTCCTCGCCGCGACCCGCATCGCCGCTTTTTCCCTGATCCCGATCGGCCTGGTGATGACCGGTGTCATCGACTGGGTCACCAACATCGTCTTCAAGCCCACGGTCTGGGCCGGCTTCGGTCTGCTCGCGCTCTCGTTCCTGCTGTTCATGATCAGCCGGGGCGTGGAGCGCCGCCGGGGCGGGATCGGCGCCCGCAAGGACCGCAAGGCGGCCGGAGGCGCCACGTCCGACGCGGTGGCTCCGGGGGCCTCCATACCGTCCCTCGGCGCGGGCCGTACGGCGGACCGGCCGGCCGGCAAGGGGAAGGCACCGCAGGCCGCCAGCGCTCCCAAGGATGACTTCTCGGACATCGAAGCGATCCTGAAAAAGCACGGGATCTGATGAACTCCCGCTGCTGAGGCGCCCTTTGGGCGCACTCGGAAGATCATGTGCGCCATGATGCGCGCGAGATGAACGATGAGTGCGCCCTCGCCCAAGACGACGCCCCGTCCCCCGAACCCCGCGGCTGCCTGTTCGCGCTGTCCCAGCCGCCGCTGATGCTCTTCCTCGCCATCATCGGCTGCCTGCTCCTCCTCGGCGCCGTACACGACCTCTTCCTCCTGTGAGGCCGGCGTACGGCCCGCCCGCACCGGCCGTGGCAGCCGTCGGCCGGCCCGCTCCGGCCGTCAGCCCGCGGCCTCCCGGCGCCGCGCGCGGTAGGCCGCGACATGCAGCCGGTTGCCGCAGGTGCGGCTGTCGCAGTAGCGCCGCGAACGGTTGCGGGAGAGGTCGACGAACGCGTGCCGGCAGTCCGGCGCCTCGCAGCGCCGCAGCCGCTCGCGCTCACCGGCCACGACGAGGAAGGCGAGCGCCATCCCGCCGTCCGCGGCCAACCGGTCGGCCACCGAGGCGCCCGGCGCGAAGTAGTGCACGTGCCAGTCGTAGCCGTCGTGGTCGGTCAGCTGCGGGGTGGTGCCCGCCGAGGCGACCAGCGTGTTGAGCCGCGCGGCCGCGGTGCGGTCGTCCTCGGCGGCGAAGACCTCGGCGAACCGCGCGCGGACCCGGCGTACCGCCGCGAGGTCGTCCGGGCCGAGCGGGCCCACGTCGCTGAAGTTGTTGCGGCGGGCGAAGTCCTCGACGGCCGTGGCGTCGGTCAGGCTGTCCGGCGCGCCGGGCGCCTCGCCCTCCGGAGCGGTGTTGAGCAGATCGACGACCGCGTCCAGCGCGCACCGGGTGTCATGGGTGATCATCACGGTTCCGCTCCCTGGCAGGGTGGGGCCGGACGGGTACCGCCCCCGGTGTCGTGGCCGAATGGTCGCCGACTCTAGCGGCTGGGACAAGCTTCGGCGCCGTCTCCCGCGGTGGCTCCGCGACGACGACGCCGATCTCTGCCGTATGAACTTGTCGGTCCTGCGCCGTCTCCCCGAGTCGGACGGGCGCAAGTGTGAGCGGATGGGTGCTTTCGGTAACCGTGCTGCGTCTCAGCTCTCCGCGAGGATGTGGGACAGCTCCGTGTCGAGATCGAAATGCCGGTGCTCCGTACCGGGCGGTACGGCGGCATCCGTCCTTTTGAGGAACGACTCGAGAGCCCGCGCGGGGGCTTCGAGCAGGGCTTCGCCTTCCGGGGAGCTCAGGGCGATGCAGACCACGCCCTGCCCGTGGCTCCGGGACGGCCACACGCGGACGTCTCCGGTGCCCGTGGGCCGGTGCAGGCCCTCGGCGAGGAGGTCGCGGGCGAACACCCACTCAACGGTCTCCTCGGCTCCGGTATGGAAGGTGGCATGCACGGCGTAGGGATCGGCCGTGTCATACCGCAGGCCCGCGGGTACAGGCAGTGAGGACTCGCTCGACACAACGAGGCGCAGGTGCAGCTCGCAGCTGACCGTGGTGTTCATAAGCGCCAGGGCCTTTCGCTCAGTGTGCGCTCGGGGATTCGCACGTCGGCGAAATCGACATGCCACCTACGGTGCCGTTGTAAACCCCTCTGACGGTTTTGGGTGGCTTCAGGTACCTCTTACGGCGGATTGCGAGATCGTCCTCGTCGGTAATTCCGCGGACCCCTCCCGTCCGGTAAGTTTGACGGTATGAATACGCTGAGTAACGGGGGATCGGCCGTAGTCGAGGAGGAGGCCGTGCCCCCCGAGCAGCCGCTCGGCTCGCGAGCGCCACATTTCATCAAGCGTTCCCGGCCGCTGCACCTGAGCTGGCAGGTCGGCGTCTTCGTCGTCGGCCTCGCGGTGGTCGCCGGCGGAGTGATCATGCTCCCGCTGCCGGGGCCCGGCTGGCTGGTGATCTTCGCCGGCATGGCGATCTGGGCGACCGAATTCGTCTGGGCCCAGCTGGTCCTGCGCTGGACCAAACGCAAGGTCACCGAAGCGGCCCAGAAGGCGCTCGACCCCAAGGTGCGGCGCCGCAACATCACCCTGACCGCCATCGGCGTGACGATCATCGCCGTCGGGGTCGCGGTCTACGCGTGGAAGTTCGGCCTGGTGCTGCCCTGGAACGTCGCCGAGTGACCGGAACGTGGTCACAAGTGCCCGCCGACGTGGGGTAATGTTGGCGGTGCGCCCGGGCGATTAGCTCAGTGGGAGAGCGCTTCGTTCACACCGAAGAGGTCACTGGTTCGAACCCAGTATCGCCCACGTCACAAGGGGCGGCGGGTACTCGCAGACGATGCGGGTCGCGCCGCCCCTTTTGCGTGCCGCTGTGCGCGACGGCCCGTAGGTGCCAAGTCCACGGAACGCCACCGGCGTTGGGCGCCCGGCCTCTCCCGGGTGCCCGCCGGCCCGTGGGGTGCACACTGGGATCATGCCCGACTGGTCCCGCCGGCTGCACCGCTACCGCTTCCGCAGCGTCTGGCTGCTCGACGCCCCGCCGGCCGTCGTCTACGCCGTCCTGGAGCGGGCCGAGAGCTACCCGCAGTGGTGGCCGCAGGTGCGCGAGGTGACCCGGCTCGACGACCGGACCGGGACCGCCCGCTTCCGCTCACTGCTGCCGTACGACCTCACGGTGGTGGCCGTCGAGCGGGTGCGGGACCCTGGGGCGGGCGTCCTGGAGATCGCGATGCGCGGCGATCTGGCCGGCCGGGCGCGCTGGACCGTGGTCCCCGGCGCCGGCGGCACCCGCGCCGTCTTCGAGCAGGACGTCGAGGTCCGCAAGCCGCTGATGCGGCGGATCGGGCTGCTCGCGCGGCCGCTGTTCCGCGCCAATCACGCCCTGATGATGCGGGCCGGGCGGCGCGGGCTGGCCGGCTGGCTGGCCAGGACCTGAGGAAATTTGATGGAACGCCCGCGCGGCCTGTATTGTTCAGGTCGTTCGCGAGGGAATCCCCGCCGGACACCCGGGCGATTAGCTCAGTGGGAGAGCGCTTCGTTCACACCGAAGAGGTCACTGGTTCGAACCCAGTATCGCCCACCGGGATCAAGAACCGGGCCGCCAAAAGGTGGCCCGGTTCTTTTTGTTGAGTGGTGCGGGAACGGAGTTCCGTAGTGGGGAGTTCCGTGCCGTGGAGTTCTGTTGCCGACGCGTTCCGCCGCCGCGGGAGCCGACCCGGAAACGGAATTCCGCCGATTCTTTCCCGGCCGGCCGAACCGGTCGTCGACCGGCCGCCCACCCGGAATTCCTGATGCCGAATCAGGCGGCGGTGGGGAGTTCGGGACGCAACGGCCAGTGCGGATCCACCGATTCCGTACTGCCGCTGCGCGCGAACCACGCCTGCAGCCCCCGGGCCTGGGCCGCGTACCAGACCGCCTGCCGGGTGTGCAGCTCCGCCGGGTGCAGGCCCTTGAGACGGTCCGCGAACCGGTGCCCCAGCGCGCGCACCACCCGCAGCGCGGCCAGGGCGTCCGCGGCCGCGTCGTGCGCCTCGGTCAGCTCGACCTCGTACTGCGCACACAGATCGGTGAGCGTACGGCGGCCCTTGCGGTAGCGGTCCAGATGCTTGTCCAGCACCCGCGGATCCAGCACGCGCAGCGGATGGGCGCCCAGATACGCGTCCAGCGAGCTGGCGCGGTGCCGCTTCAACTCGCGTTCCAGCAGGGTCAGATCGAACGGGGCGTTCATCACCACCAGCGGGCGGCCGGCCACCGACTGGGCGGCCAGGGCCCGCGCCACCTCCTCCAGCACCGGCGCCGGCCAGCGGCCGTGCAGGGCGAGGTGGTCGGCCGTGAGACCGTGCACCGCGATGGCGGCTTCCGGTATCTCGACGCCGGGATTGATCAGCCAGCGGGTGATGCGGGGCGCCGAACGCGGGGTCTCCTGGACCACCAGCGCGGCGGAGACGATGCGGTCCCGCTCGACGTCGATCCCCGTCGTCTCGGTGTCGAAGGCGGCAAGAGGGCCGTCATACCAGCACGGCATCATCCCAACTCCTCGCGCTCGTACGGGGGATGGCGGCGCAAGGCCACCCGAGCAGGTGATACCCGAGCCCGCCGGTGGTCGAACCGTCCTTGTTTGCGGACCACTTGACGCGGAGACAACCACAGGGACGGGCCATGCGATCCGCCGGTTCCCCGTCCTTCGACGCATTCATCTCCGCGCACCCACCGAGCCCGGAAGGCACGCCCGCGATGACCCTCGCGCAGCCCGAACCGGGCGGGCTGTCCCCCGCAAGCGGGAGGTACCCCCCGCCCGCCACCACACCGCAGCGCGGCGGACTCGCGACGACCGCCTGCATGGAGACGCTCCAGGTGGGCTATCTGCACGCGGTCGCGGCCGCCTCCGGCTGCTCGCTGGCCCAGCCCTTCCCGGACAACGGCATCGACTGGCACGTCAGCCACGGCGCGCCCGGCCACACCGTCGACGACGAGGTCACCATCAAGGTGCAGCTCAAATGCACCTACCAGATCGCCCCGCACCCGCCCGGCCCGGCCTTCGCCTTCACCCTCGACAACGACCACCTGGTGAAGCTGGCCCGCACGCCCGTGTCGGTGCACAAGATCCTCGTCGTGATGCTCGTCCCGCGGACCCGGGAGGAATGGCTGCGGGCCTCCCACGACCGGCTCGAACTGCGCCACTGCTGCTACTGGATCAACCTGGCCGGCCATCCGGTGACCGGCCGGCGCAGGACCACTGTGCGGATCCCGACCACGCGGATCTTCGACGACCGCGCGCTCTGCGAGATCATGACCCGGGTCGGGGCGGGAGGGAGACCCTGATGTACCGGCCGATCGACCGACCCGACGCGCGCCCGCTGGATCCCGCGCGGCTCGACCCCGCCGTCCTCAGCGCCCTGCTGGCCCGGCACGGCTGGCGGCGCCGGGGCGGGGCCGCCGGCCACTACGCCCGCTGGACCCCGCCCGGCGGCCTGGGCGGCACCAGCCTGCTGGTCCCGCACGACCGCCGCTTCCCCGACAGCGCGGAACTGCTCACCGAGGCCGTGGCGGCGCTCTCGCGGTCCGCCGCACCCTCCGCCCGCGAGGTGCTGACCGGCCTGGCGGTGCCCAGCGACGAGGTCGGCTGGGAGCGCGACGTCCCCGACGGCGGCTCGGGGGCCGCGCACTGGGTCGCCCAGGAGCAGCTGCGCGGCGCGGCCCGAGCGATGCTGGTCGCCGGGGCCCTGGGCACGTACGGCCGGGCCGGCTACTACGGCGCCCGGCACAAGCGGCAGGCCGAGGGTTTCCTCGGTGAGGTCCTGGTCGGGCCCGCGACCGCCGGCCGGCGGCTGACCGCCTTCGTCCCGGTGCGCGGCGGGCGCGCGGCGGTCGCCGGGCTGCAGCGGGCCCTGCACGCCGCCCGGGACGCCACCGACTACCAGCGCGCCACCGGCGGCATGGAGGCCTATGACGCGGCCGTCGAGCTGGGCGTCTGCCACGAACTGGTGCAGGCGCTGATCGCGCTCGTCCGGGACGCGGAGGGGGTGCGGATCGCGGTCGAGTGGTCCCCGGCGGCCGGTCCGCCGGCCGGCTGCCCGGCCCGCCCCGAACCGGTCGAGTTCTCGCCCGGCGACCTCCCGGCGCTGGAGCAGGCCGCCCGGCGCTACGTCCGCGACGAGCCCTCGCTGCCGGTCCGGGTGACCGGCGCGGTCGTACGGCTGCGCCGGGAGCGGCCCGGCGGCCCGGGCACGGTCCGGCTGCGGGTGCTGACCGGGGCCGACGTGCTCCAGGTGCGGGTCGCGCTGGGGGAGGAGGACTACCGGATCGCGGGCCACGCCCACCTCGTGGGGCTGCCGATCCGGGTCAGCGGCAGACTGGAGAGCCGGGGCGGGTTCCGCCGGATCACCGGGGGCCGGGACGTCACGCCGGTCCAGGTCGACGAGGCGGAGCGGGACCGGCTGCTGAAGTCGCTCCAGGAGAATCTCGACTTCTTCGAGGAGGCGTGCGGCGCCGACGACTGACCGCCCGCGGGCCGGCCCCGGAATCCGTTTCGCGGTCGGGTGCGCCGGCTCGGTACGATTCGGCTGCGCAGCAAACGCTGACGCGCAGCAGACATGAGTCAGGAGAGACCGGTGTCAGACGTCCGTGTGACCGTCCAACGCGATTCCGAGCGGGAAGAACGCGTGGTGACCACGGGCACTACGGCCGCCGACCTCTTCCAGGGTGAGCGCAGCGTCGTCGCCGCACGGGTCGCCGGGGAGCTGAAGGACCTGGCGTACGAGGTCGCCGACGGCGACGAGGTCGAGCCGGTCGAGATCTCCTCCGAGGACGGGCTGAACATCCTGCGGCACTCCACCGCGCACGTGATGGCGCAGGCCGTGCAGGAGCTGTTCCCGGAGGCGAAGCTCGGCATCGGCCCGCCGATCAAGGACGGCTTCTACTACGACTTCGACGTCGAGACCCCGTTCCACCCGGACGATCTCAAGCGCATCGAGAAGAAGATGCAGGAGATCCAGAAGCGCGGGCAGAAGTTCTCGCGCCGCGCGGTCAGCGACGAGGCCGCCCGCGAGGAGCTGGCCGACGAGCCGTACAAGCTCGAACTGATCGGCCTCAAGGGCTCCGCCGCGGACGCCGCCGAGGGCGCCTCCGCCGAGGTCGGCGCCGGCCAGCTGACCATCTACGACAACCTCGACGCGAAGACCGGCGAGCTGTGCTGGAAGGACCTGTGCCGCGGTCCGCACCTGCCCAGCACCCGGGTCATCCCGGCGTTCAAGCTGATGCGCTCGGCCGCCGCGTACTGGCGCGGCAGCGAGAAGAACCCGCAGCTCCAGCGGATCTACGGCACCGCCTGGCCGACCAAGGACGAGCTCAAGGCGTACCTGGAGTTCCTCGCCGAGGCCGAGAAGCGCGACCACCGCAAGCTCGGCGCGGAGCTGGACCTGTTCTCCATCCCGGAGGAGCTGGGCTCCGGCCTCGCCGTCTTCCACCCCAAGGGCGGCGTGGTGCGCCGGGTGATGGAGGACTACTCCCGCAAGCGGCACGAGCTGGCGGACTACGAGTTCGTCAACACCCCGCACATCACCAAGGAGAGTCTCTTCGAGACCTCGGGTCATCTGCCGAACTACGGCGAGGCGATGTTCCCGCCTCTGGAGTTCGACGGGCAGAACTACCGCCTCAAGGCGATGAACTGCCCCATGCACAACCTGATCTTCAAGGCCCGCGGCCGGTCGTACCGCGAACTGCCGCTGCGGCTCTTCGAGTTCGGCACGGTCTACCGCTACGAGAAGTCCGGCGTGGTGCACGGCCTGACCCGGGCGCGCGGCTTCACCCAGGACGACTCGCACATCTACTGCACCAAGGAGCAGATGGCGGACGAGCTGGACAACCTGCTCACCTTCGTCCTCGACCTGCTGCGTGACTACGGCCTGACCGACTTCGAGCTGGAGCTGTCCACCCGCGATCCGGAGTCCGACAAGTTCATCGGCGAGGACGCGGAGTGGGAGGAGGCCACCGAGGCGCTGCGCCAGGCGGCCGAGAAGCAGGGGCTGCCGCTGGTTCCGGACCCGGGCGGCGCCGCGTTCTACGGCCCGAAGATCTCGGTGCAGGCGAAGGACGCCATCGGCCGGTCCTGGCAGATGTCGACCATCCAGGTCGACTTCCAGCAGCCCGCCCGCTTCGGCCTGGAGTACACCGCGGCGGACGGCTCCAAGCAGCAGCCCGTCATGATCCACCGGGCGCTCTTCGGCTCGATCGAGCGGTTCTTCGCCGTCCTGCTGGAGCACTACGCGGGCGCCTTCCCGGCGTGGCTCGCCCCGGTGCAGGCGACCTGCATCCCGATCGGTGACACCCACGTGCCGTACCTGGCGGAGTTCGCCGCGCAGGCGAAGGCCAAGGGGCTGCGGGTCGAGGTGGACGCGTCCTCGGACCGTATGCAGAAGAAGATCAGGAACGCACAGCGCAGCAAGGTACCGTTCATGATCCTCGCCGGTGACGAGGACATGGAGCACGGCGCGGTGTCGTTCCGCTACCGCGACGGGTCGCAGGAGAACGGCATTCCGCGCGACCAGGCGATCGCCAAGCTGCTGGACGTCGTGGAGCGCCGCGTCCAGCTGTGATGTGACGCCCGTTGCGTGACGGAGGGCCCCGGGAGAGCATCCGCTCCCCGGGGCCCTGTCACGTCTCGCCCTCCCGGCGGAAGCGGCGCACCAGCCAGGAGGAGAAGGAGCCCACGACCGCGCCGACCAGGGCGACGCCGACGAACATCAGGCCTGCGCCGGTGACCCGGCCGCGGGGGGTGACGGGGGTGACGTCGCCGTAACCGGTCGTGGTCAGGGTCGAGCACGCCCACCACACCGCGTCGCCGAAGGTGTGGACGGTGGTGCCCGGGGCGTGCCGCTCGTCGTGGAAGACGGCCAGGCTGGCGGCGAAGCCGAGCAGCAGGGCGGTCAGGCCGGTGTAGGCCATCACCCGGGCTTCGAGGGCGAGCCGGGGGTGGGCCCGGCGGCGCTGCATCCGGTCGTGCGTATCGATCAGCCGCAGCGGCCGGAGCAGCGGCAGGACGGTCACGATCAGGTCCAGCCAGCGGGTGCGGACGAAGCGCTTCCGGTCGTCGCTGAGGATCAGCCGGGCCAGATATTCGGCGACGAAGAGGCCCCAGGTGGTGAAGCTGACGAGCGACCAGAACAAGTGCCAGCCGGGGGAGAGGTCGGGGATCAGCACCTGTACCGCGTAGGAGGCCAGGAAGAGCAGCGAGGCGGCGAGCAGGTACGGCCCGGAGGCACGCTCCCATTCCTGTCGCCGCTGTTCCCTGTCCACCGGCCCAGCATCGTCCAGCGGCCGGTGCGATCCGCCCCAACGACACGCTGCCAATGGGCGACGCCATATGCTGGCCCGTATGACAAGCGAGCCGGAGCAGCAGATCGGAGTCGGGACGCAGGACGCCTTCCAGCGCCTGTGGACGCCCCACCGGATGGCCTACATCCAGGGCGAGAACAAGCCGAGCGGCCCTGGTGCCGACGACGGCTGCCCGTTCTGCACGATCCCGGAGAAGTCCGACGAGGACGGGCTGGTGATCGCCCGCGGTGAGCGCGTCTACGCGGTGCTGAACCTGTATCCGTACAACGGCGGGCACCTCATGGTGGTCCCGTTCCGGCACGTGGCGGACTACACCGAGCTGGACGGGCCGGAGACCGCGGAGCTGGCGGAGTTCACCAAGCGGGCGATGACCGCGCTGCGGACCGCTTCGGGGGCGCACGGCTTCAACATCGGGATGAACCAGGGCTCGGTGGCCGGTGCCGGGATCGCGGCCCACCTGCACCAGCACGTCGTCCCGCGCTGGGGCGGCGACACGAACTTCATGCCGGTGATCGGGCACACCAAGGTGCTGCCGCAACTCCTCGCCGACACCCGGGCGATGCTGGCCGCCGCCTGGCCCGCGTAGCGTCCCGCCCGCCGTCCGGGCGGCCCGCCGGGGCCGGCCCGGAGGCGACACGTACGAGGGTGAATCGGATAGATCGCCCTAATTCGGATTAGTTGCCTCTCTAATGGGGTGGTGACTTCCCCAGATCGTCGCTCGGTGCTGCGCGCGGCCGCCTCCGCCGCGGCCGCCGGCGTGCTGATGTCGGGCTGCGAACCCCACCGGGACGAGGAGCGCGGGGCCGTGCGGACCGCCGGCCCGAGCCCGTCCCCGGCGGGCCGGGAACCGCACCGGCCGGCCCATGCCGCCCGCCCGCCCACCCGGGTGCCGGGCCTGCCCGTACAGATCGAGAACGGCCCGCGCGACGCCCGCGCGGTCGCGCTGACCTTCCACGGACGAGGCGACCCGAAGCTGGCGACCGCCCTGCTGGGCGAGGCCGAGCGGGCCGGCGCCCGGGTCACCGTGCTCGTCGTCGGCGACTGGCTCGACGCCCAGCCGCAGATCGCCCGCCGCATCCTCGACGGCGGCCACGAGCTGGGCAACCACACCCTCCACCACCGCAACATCTGCGCCCTGCCGGCCGCCGACGCCTACGCCGAGATCACCGGCTGCGCCGACCGGCTGCGCCGCCTCACCGGAACCATCGGCAGCTGGTTCCGCCCCTCGCAGACCCGGCGGGCCACCGACCTGGTCACACAGCTGGCCCGCAAGGCCGGCTATCCGCACGTCCTCTCCTACGACGTGGACTCCCTCGACGCGAACGACCCCGGTGCCCCGGCCGTCCGCCGCACGGTCCTGGACGCGGTCCGGCCGGGCTCGGTCGTGAGCCTCCATCTCGGGCACGCCGGCACGGTGGCCGCGCTGCCCCCGATCCTCGACGGCCTCCGCCGGCGCGGACTGCGCGCGGTGACGACAACGGAGCTAGTGACCTGATGGCTGACCGGAACCGTACCCACGACCCCAAGAGCCCCCGCGCCCGCCGCCGGGCGGCCGCGCTGCTCGCCGTGGCCTGCGCGCTGGTGGCCGCGGCCTGCAGCGGGGAGGGCAAGCCGGCCGGGCAGAGCCCCCGGCCGGTCGAGCGCGCCCCGCTGAAGGCCGCCAAGCCGGGACTGCCCGGGATGCCGCCGCTGATCGACGAGCACGACCTGTACGCGGCCGACCGGCCGGGCAAGCTGGTGCCGCAGGTCAAGGACTTCCCGTCGCGGATCTACGTGCCCAACACCGGCTCCGACACGGTCAGCGTCATCGACCCCAAGACGTACAAGGTCATCGAGACCATCCCGGTGGGCATCCAGCCGCAGCACGTCGTACCGTCCTGGGACCTGAAGACGCTCTGGGTCAACAACAACCGCGGGCACGACCTGACGCCGATCGACCCGGCCACCGGCAAGGCCGGCGAGCCGGTCAAGGTGCACGACCCGTACAACCTCTACTTCACGCCCAACGGCAAGTACGCCGTCGTGATGGCCTCGATGGACCGGCAGTTGGTCTTCCGCGACCCGCACACCATGGAGGTCCGCAAGACCCTCCCGGTCAACTGCGCCGGCGTCAACCACGCCGACTTCTCGCCGGACGGCCGGTACTTCATCGTCTCCTGCGAGTTCTCCGGGGAACTCCTCAAGGTCGACACCGAGAAGATGAAGGTCATCGGCCAGGAGAAGCTGCCGTTCGACGGGGCGATGCCGCAGGACGTGAAGATCTCCCCGGACGGCAAAACCTGGTACATCGCCGACATGATGGCCGACGGCATCTGGGTCATGAACGGCGACACCTTCGACCGGCCCAGGCTCATGCCGACCGGCAAGGGCGCCCACGGCCTCTACGTCAGCCGCGACTCGCGCTACATGTACGTCTCCAACCGCGGCGAGGGCTCCATCTCCCTGCTCGACTTCCGTACCGGCGAGCTCGTCGACAAGTGGCACATCCGCGGCGGCGGCAGCCCCGACATGGGCGGACTGTCCACCGACGGCAAGGTGCTGTGGCTGTCCGGCCGCTACAACTCCGAGGTCTACGCGCTCGACACCAGAACCGGCAAGACCCTCGCCAAGATCCCGGTCGGCCAGGGCCCGCACGGCCTGGCCGTCTACCCGCAGCCCGGGCGGTACTCCCTGGGACACACCGGCATCTTCCGGTGACCCCCGGGGCCGCCCGGCCCACGGCCGAGCACCCGGCTAGGCGCTGTACTCGTCGGCCTTCTGCGGGTCCACGCCCTGGATCAGGCCGCTGAGCACCAGCGCACGGTTGGTGAAGCGCTCGGTGTCCACGCCGTGCTCCTTGAGGACGCCCATGGCGGCGGCGTGGACCACGCGCAGGACCGGGGTCGCGGCGCGCAGCGCGTCATCGGCCATGAAGCGGTGCCGCCAGGGCTTGTCCGCCCAGACGTGCCGCAGGCCGAACGGCTCGGGCAGGGTCAGCTTCCCGCCGAGGAAGTCCAGGACCGGAGGGAACCACGTCAGCGGCGCCCGGGCGGCCAGCCGCACCACCTCCTTGGGCTCGATGAGCGGGAGGTGCTGGGTCTTGGTCTCCCAGAACTTGACGACCTTGGCGACGTCCTTGGTCTTCGGCTCCGGCTTGGTCGTGAACAGGCCGTGGACCGGACCGAGGGCATGGCCGGTCACCTCGATGCGCAGCGTCTCGTGCAGCACCGTGACGGTGATCATCAGCGTGATCACCAGCTGGCCGTCCCACAGCACGAACTGCACGCCCAGGTAGTGCCTGTTGCCGCTGCCGAACTGCTGCTCGTTGCAGATCCGCTCTATCTCGTGCCCCCGGATCTGGTACGCCTCCACGTGCGCGCCCTCGGGGCGGCTGACGGCGTCGGCGTTCTCCCCGACCGGGGAGACGATCCAGTGGCGTACGGACGGGGTGGGGAAACCGCCGGTGTGCAGCGGGCTGCGCTCCAGCAGCCGCAGCTTGTCGTGGATCGCCCGGATCACGTCCCAGCTGCGGAACGGGTGGATCTCCGTGCCCTCCTGGACGGGCTTGAGCTCCTCGGCGAGCTGCCAGCTGCCCCAACGGGTTCCCATGCCGAGTATGCCCTTGGGACCGGCGTAGAAGACCACGTTGCTGTTCTGCTCGGCGGTGACCTTGGCGAGGTTCTGGCGGAGTGTCTCGGCGGCGGTCTGGTTGGGGTCCTGCGGCACCGCCTCGGGGATCTTCGCGGCCACCCCGCCGCCCTCCAGCAGCCCCTTCCAGGACTCCCGCATGGCCACCGCGGTCTTCTCGCAGATCTGCTTGGCCCACCACCAGCCGATCATCGGCACGATCACCATGGCCCGCGCGTACATCGGCCAGAAGCCGGTCAGCGGCAGCTTGACCATGAAGAACAGCCCGAGACCGGCCAGCACCGTCAGCAGCGTCGCGCCGAGCAGTGAGACGCCGTTGCCCTCACCGTCCTTGGAGAGCATCTTGCGCAGCTGGAAGACACCCAGCCACAGCAGCACACCGGGCAGGAACACCACGCCGAACAGCACCATCACCAGCGTCAGCTTGGTGTCCCGCTGCTTGCGGATGCGCGTCGCCGACAGGCAGTGCTCGACGACGGTCTGCGGCTCGATGCCGAACGACTGGATCAGCGGCTTGCGGCCGCCGCCGAGCATCCGCACCTGCACGGCACGCGCGAACGCCTCGCCCAGATTGGGCTCGAACAGCGACAGCTTCGGCTTCTTGATCGCGGACTTGGCGGTGTCGGAGTCGGCCTTGCTGATGGCCGCGAGCGGGTCGTCACGGTAGGCGGCCGAGGCCAGTGCCTGGGTCGCCGCCGTCTGACCGGCGCTCCCCGAGAGCGGCACCTGCGCCCCAGGACTGAAGTCAAAGCCGTCTGCCACTACCGCCCCCACACCGCTCGCATCCGATGATGCGGCTCTTCCCGACTTCCGCTGACGGCACACCTGCCGGCCTCGCGCCACCACCGCCGAACAAGCGTCCGTCCCCCTCACAACGGCGGCATCCCAGCGTACAGCCGCCGTCCACCCCAAGGGAGTTGAGCCGGACGACGGCTGAATCACGGCTGCTTCAGCGCTGATATGACGTCAACTACCCGCCGTTCCCGGCCTCTTCCCGGACCTTCGCGGCGAGCTGCGGCGGCATCGCTTCGTGCCGGAGGTAGACCCGGGAGAACCGGCCGGTGCCGTGCGAGAGCGACCGCAGGTCGACCGCGTACCGGCCGACCTCGATCTCCGGCACCTCGGCGCGGACGACCGTACGGCCGGCCCCCGACTGCTCGGTGCCCACGACCCGGCCCCGGCGACCCGACAGATCGCTCATCACCGGCCCCACGTACTCGTCCGGAACCATCACGCTGACCTCGCAGAACGGCTCCAGCAGATCGATCCGGGCGTCGGCCGCCGCCTCCCGCAGCGCCAGCGCACCGGCCGTCTGGAACGCGGCGTCCGAGGAGTCGACCGAGTGCGCCTTGCCGTCGAGCAGCGTGACGCGGATGTCGACCAGCGGATGCCCCGCGGCGACCCCGCGCCCGGCCTGGGCACGCACCCCCTTCTCGACGGACGGGATGAACTGCCGCGGCACCGCACCGCCCACGACCTTGTCCACGAACTCGATCCCCGAACCGCCCGGCAGCGGCTCGACCTCGATCTCGCAGATCGCGAACTGCCCGTGCCCGCCGGACTGTTTGACGTGCCGGCCGCGGCCCGCGGCGGACTCGCCGAAGGTCTCCCGCAGCGGCACCTTGTGCGCAACGGTGTCGACCTGGACGCCGTAGCGGGTCCGCAGCCGCTCCAGCGCCACGTCCACATGGGCCTCGCCCAGGCACCACAGCACCACCTGGTGGGTGTCCTGGTTGTGCTCCAGCCGCATCGTCGGATCCTCCGCGACCAGCCGGGCCAGGCCCTGGGACAGCTTGTCCTCGTCGGCCTTGCTGTGCGCCTGGATGGCGACCGGCAGCAACGGGTCCGGCATCGACCAGGGCTCCATCAGCAGCGGATCGTCCTTGGCCGAGAGGGTGTCGCCGGTCTCGGCACGGGTCAGCTTCCCCACGCACGCCAGATCACCGGCGATCGCCTGCGGCAGCGGGCGCTGCTGCTTGCCGAACGGGGCGGACAGCGCGCCGACCCGCTCGTCCACGTCGTGGTCCTCATGCCCCCGGTCCGCGAGACCGTGCCCCGACACGTGCACCGTCTCGTCCGGACGCAGGGTGCCGGAGAAGACCCGCACCAGCGAGATCCGGCCGACGTACGGGTCGGAGGAGGTCTTGACCACCTCCGCGGCCAGCGGACCGTCCGGATCGCACACCAGCGGCGGGCGCGGCCTGCCGTCCGGGGTGGTCACCGCGGGCGCCTCGTGCTCCGACGGGGTCGGGAAACCGCCGGTGATCAGCTCCAGCAGCTCCACGGTCCCCAGCCCCTGCTTCGAGCCCTCGGCGGCCGGGGCCGCGGCCAGCACGGGGTGGAAGGTGCCGCGGGCCACCGCCGTCTCCAGGTCCCCGACGAGCGTCTTGATGTCGATGTCCTCGCCGCCGAGGTAGCGGTCCATCAAGGACTCGTCCTCGCTCTCGGCGATGATCGCCTCGATCAGCCGGCCCCGGGCCTCCTCGATCAACGGCAGCTCCTCGGCGGTCGGCTCACGCTCGGTGCGCTCCCCGGAGGAGTAGTCGAAGACCCGCTGCGAGAGCAGGCCGATCAGGCCGTGCACGGGGGCGTGGCCGTCGGCCCCCGGTGTCCCGTACAACGGCAAATACAGCGGCACCACCGCGTCCGGATCCTCCCCGCCGAAGGTGGCCCGGCACAGCTCGGTCATCTCGTCGAAGTCCGACCGGGACGCCTCCAGGTGCGTGATGACCAGCGCCCGCGGCATCCCGACGGCCGCGCACTCGTCCCAGACCGCGCGGGTCGCGCCGGCCACGCCGTCGGCCGCCGAGACAACGAAAAGGGCCGCGTCCGCGGCGCGCAGACCGGCCCTGAGTTCCCCGACGAAATCGGCGTATCCGGGGGTGTCCAAGATATTGATCTTGATTCCGCCCCAGTCCACCGGGACCAGGGAGAGCTGTACGGAACGTTGCTGCCGGTGCTCGATCTCGTCGTAGTCCGACAGCGAGCCGCCGTCCTCGACCCGCCCGGCCCGGTTGACCGCGCCGGACGCCAGCGCGAGCGCCTCGACCAGGGTGGTTTTTCCCGATCCGCTGTGGCCGACCAGCACCACGTTCCGCAGGGCCGTGGGCCGGCCGGCCGTTACCGCCCTTCCGGCGGCTCCCGGGTGTGTACTCGTCTTCTCGCTCATGTGTCTCGCCTCCAGGTCGACACTTTGCGGTGATTCGAGCTTTCCACCGTGGTCACCAGCCGTCCATAGATGGCACAGCGCCCCCGCGCTCCCAAGGGGTCCGAGGGGCCCGCCCGCGCGCCCGGAGGCGCACGCCGCCCGGCCCGAGCCGCGGGATGCACCCTGCGCCGCGATGCCTTCGTGGTGGCCGAAGACCTCGTGGCTACGATGGGCCAGCCGGTGGCCCCTTGACCGCGCGGCCCATATCGACCTCCGGGAAGGCCATGCTGAACAAGTACGCGCGTGCTTTCTTCACGCGTGTTCTCACGCCGTTCGCCGCCCTGCTCATCCGCCTCGGCGTCAGCCCGGACGCGGTCACCCTCATCGGCACCGGCGGCGTGGTGGCCGGGGCGCTGATCTTCTACCCGCAGGGCGAATTCTTCTGGGGAACGGTCGTCATCACGCTGTTCGTCTTCTCCGACCTCGTCGACGGCAACATGGCACGGCAACTGGGCCGCTCCAGCCGCTGGGGTGCCTTCCTCGACTCCACCCTCGACCGGGTCGCCGACTCGGCGATCTTCGGCGGACTGGCCCTCTGGTACGCCGGCGGCGGCAACAGCCTGACGCTCTGCGCCATCGCGATCTTCTGCCTGGCCAGCGGCCAGGTCGTCTCGTACACCAAGGCCCGCGGCGAGG
This sequence comes from Streptomyces sp. NPDC021749, assembly GCF_040640655.1. Taxonomy (NCBI): domain Bacteria; kingdom Bacillati; phylum Actinomycetota; class Actinomycetes; order Kitasatosporales; family Streptomycetaceae; genus Streptomyces; species Streptomyces sp. NPDC021749. The sequence goes on from NZ_JBFACE010000032.1 coordinate 77,541, forward strand.
CCATCGGGCTGCCGGTGGCCGTCAACGGCCTGGTGGAGCGCGCCGAACGGCTCGTCGTCACCCTCGTCGCCTGCGGTTTCTCGGGTCTCCACAAGTTCGGGGTACCCGGCATCGAAGTACTGCTGCCGATCGCCCTGTGGATCGTCGCCATCGGCAGCGCCGTCACCCTCGGCCAGCGCGTGGTGACGGTACGCCGCGAATCGGCCGAGGCCGACGCCATCGCACAAGGGGGGAACAGCGCATGAGCCCGCGGCTGCCGCGGATCGACACCGGCACACTCACCGACGCGCTCTACGGACTGGGCTGGAGCACCGTCAAGCGGCTGCCCGAAGGCGTCGCGGTACGCCTCGGCCGGCAGATCGCCGACACCGCCTGGAAACGCCGCGGAAAGGGCGTCCGCCGCCTGGAGGCGAACCTCGCCCGGGTCGTCCCGGACGCCTCCCCGGAGCGCCTGGCCGCACTCTCCCGCGCGGGCATGCGCTCGTACATGCGCTACTGGATGGAGTCCTTCCGCCTGCCCGCCTGGAGCGAGGACCGCAGAAAGAACGGCTTCGTCCCCGAGGACGTCCACCACCTCACCGACGGCCTCAAGAGCGACCGCGGCGTCATCCTCGCCCTGCCCCACATGGGCAATTACGACCTCGCCGGCGTCTGGGTCACCACCAAGCTCAACACCCCCTTCACCACCGTCGCCGAACGCCTCAAGCCGGAATCCCTCTACGACCGCTTCGTCGCCTACCGCGAAGGCCTGGGCATGGAGGTCCTGCCGCACACCGGCGGCGCCGCCTTCGGCACCCTCGCCCGCCGCCTGCGGGCCGGCGGCCTGGTCTGCCTGGTCGCCGACCGCGACCTCTCCAGCTCCGGCATACCCGTCAAGTTCTTCGGCGAGGAGACCAAGATGCCCGCCGGCCCGGCGATGCTCGCCCTCCAGACCGGCGCCATGCTGCTGCCCGTCACCCTCTGGTACGACGACACACCCGTCATGCGCGGCCGGGTCCACCCCGAGATCGAGGTCCCCGAGACCGGCACCCGCGCCGAGAAAGCCGCCCAGATGACCCAGACACTCGCCGACACCTTCGCCTCCGGCATCGCCGACCACCCCGAGGACTGGCACATGCTCCAGCGCCTGTGGCTCGCCGACCTGGAAGCCCGCGACCCCGGAAGGGAGACGGCGTGAAGATCGGCATCGTCTGCCCGTACGCCTGGGACGTCCCCGGCGGCGTGCAGTTCCACATCCGCGACCTGGCCGACCACCTCATCCGGCTCGGCCACGAGGTCTCCGTCCTGGCCCCCTCCGACGACGACACCCCGCTCCCGCCGTACGTCGTCTCCGCCGGCCGCGCCGTCCCCGTGCCCTACAACGGCTCGGTCGCCCGCCTCAACTTCGGCTTCCTCTCCGCCGCCCGGGTCCGCCGCTGGCTGGCGAACGGCGCCTTCGACGTCATCCACATCCACGAACCGGCCTCACCCTCCCTGGGCCTGCTCGCCTGCTGGGCCGCCCAGGGCCCGATCGTGGCCACCTTCCACACCTCCAACCCGCGCTCCCGCGCGATGATCGCCGCCTACCCGATCCTGCAACCCGCCCTGGAGAAGATCAGCGCCCGCATCGCGGTCAGCGAATACGCCCGCCGCACCCTGGTCGAACACCTCGGCGGCGACGCGGTCGTCATCCCCAACGGCGTCGATGTCGACTTCTTCGCCCGCGCCGAACCCAAAGCCGAATGGCAGGGGAAGACGATCGGGTTCATCGGCCGCATCGACGAACCCCGCAAGGGACTGCCGGTCCTCATGAAGGCCCTGCCGAAGATCCTCGCCGAGGTCCCCGACGCCCGCCTCCTCGTCGCCGGCCGCGGCGACGAGGAAGAGGCCGTCGCCTCCCTCCCCGCCGAACTCCGCCCCCGGGTCGAATTCCTCGGCATGGTCAGCGACGAGGACAAGGCCCGCCTGCTGCGCAGCGTCGACCTCTACGTCGCCCCCAACACGGGCGGCGAATCCTTCGGCATCATCCTCGTGGAGGCCCTGTCCGCCGGCGCCCCCGTACTGGCCAGCGACCTCGACGCGTTCGCCCAGGTCCTCGACCAGGGCGAGGCCGGCGAACTCTTCACCAACGAGGACGCGGAGGCACTCGCCACCGCGGCGGTCCGGCTCCTCGGCGACCCTGCCCGCCTCGCCGAACTCCGCACCCGCGGCACCCGCCACGTCCGCCGCTTCGACTGGTCCACGGTCGGCGCGGACATCCTCGCCGTCTACGAAACGGTGACGGCGGGCGCGACCGCGGTGGCGCCGGCGCCGTAGGCGGTCCTTCCCACGTGTTCGTCCGCGGCGCCGCAGAGCGCAACGGTGAGCAACCCCGACGGCGGGATGGACGGGTACGTGCGGGGGCGCCGCACAGCAGCACGCGCTGCCCCCGAGTACGTGGGAGTAACGTGCCACCCCGTGACCACGTTCATCTGGATCGCCGCCGCGATCATCCTCATCGGCATCTACCTCAGCTGGACGGCCGGCCGCCTCGACCGCCTGCACGCGCGCATCGACGCCGCCCGCGCGGCGCTCGATGCCCAGCTCTTGCGGCGTGCCTCCGTCGCGCAGGAGGTCGGGACGTCCGGCGTCCTCGACCCGGCCGCCTCGATCGTCCTCTACCAGGCCGCCCACGAGGCCCGGCAGGCCGAGGAGGACCACCGCGAGGTCGCCGAGAGCGAACTCAGCCAGGCGCTGCGGGCCGTCTTCGCCGAGGAGGCGCAGCTGGAGGCCGTACGCCAGGCCCCCGGCGGCGAGCAGACGGTCACCGAGCTCACCGCCGCGGTCCGCCGCGTCCCGATGGCCCGGCGCTTCCACAACGACGCCGTACGGGCCGCCCGCGCGGTCCGCCGCCACCGGGTGGTGCGATACTTCCGGCTCGCCGGTCACGCCCCGTTCCCGCTGGCCTTCGAGATGGACGACGAGCCGCCGGCCGTCCTGGACGACCGCTCCTCGGGCAACTGAGCCGAGCCGGGTGCCGGCCCGGTCAGGAAAGAGCGGGAACCGCTCACCAATGGGCCGGGTGCCGCCCGCGGGAGGGGGTACCCGTCCGCGGGAGGCGCGGCCGCAACGAGCCACCGGCCTTGAATTGGCCCTTTCCTTCGGCCGCTCACAAACGGTTGTGTGGTCCGCACGCACAACCACCCGCACTGAGTGAGGTCAAACCGTGTCCAGCACGCCCACCACGTCCCAGACCCCCGAGACCGGAACCGCGCGCGTCAAGCGCGGAATGGCCGAGCAGCTCAAGGGCGGCGTGATCATGGACGTCGTCACGCCGGAAGAGGCCAAGATCGCCGAGGACGCCGGCGCCGTCGCCGTCATGGCCCTGGAGCGGGTCCCCGCCGACATCCGCAAGGACGGCGGCGTGGCCCGGATGTCCGACCCCGACATGATCGACGGCATCATCAACGCCGTCTCGATCCCGGTCATGGCCAAGTCCCGCATCGGCCACTTCGTCGAGGCCCAGGTCCTGCAGTCGCTCGGCGTCGACTACATCGACGAGTCCGAGGTCCTCACCCCGGCCGACGAGGTCAACCACTCCGACAAGTGGGCCTTCACCACCCCCTTCGTGTGCGGTGCCACCAACCTGGGCGAGGCGCTGCGCCGGATCGCCGAGGGTGCCGCGATGATCCGCTCCAAGGGCGAGGCCGGCACCGGCAACGTCGTCGAGGCGGTCCGTCACCTGCGCCAGATCAAGGGCGAGATCGCCAAGCTGCGCGGCTGTGACAACAACGAGCTGTACGCCGCCGCCAAGGAGCTGCGCGCCCCGTTCGAGCTGGTCAAGGAGGTCGCCGAGCTCGGCAAGCTGCCGGTCGTGCTGTTCTCCGCCGGTGGTGTCGCCACCCCCGCCGACGCCGCGCTGATGCGCCAGCTCGGCGCCGAGGGCGTCTTCGTCGGCTCCGGCATCTTCAAGTCCGGCGACCCCGCCAAGCGCGCCGCCGCGATCGTGAAGGCCACCACCTTCTACGACGACCCGAAGGTCATCGCGGACGTCTCCCGCAACCTGGGCGAGGCCATGGTCGGCATCAACTGCGACACCCTCCCCGAGGCCGAGCGCTACGCCAACCGCGGCTGGTAAGGACGTAAGAACGCAGATGAGCACCCCCACCATCGGCGTGCTGGCCCTCCAGGGCGACGTCCGCGAGCACCTCACCGCGCTCGCCGAGGCGGACGCCCTGGCCCGGCCGGTACGCCGTCCCGAGGAACTGGACGAGGTCGACGGCCTGGTCATCCCGGGTGGCGAGTCCACCACGATGTCCAAGCTGGCGGTCGTCTTCGGCATGCTGGAGCCGCTGCGCGCGTTCGTCCGCGCGGGCAAGCCGGTCTACGGCACCTGCGCCGGCATGATCATGGTCGCGGACAAGCTGCTGGACGCCCGCGAGGACCAGGAGACGTTCGGCGGCATCGACATGATCGTGCGCCGTAACGCCTTCGGGCGGCAGAACGAGTCGTTCGAGGCGGCCATCGACGTGGCCGGCATCCCCGGCGGGCCGGTCGAAGGCGTCTTCATCCGGGCGCCCTGGGTCGAGTCGGTCGGCGGGGACGTCGAGGTCCTGGCCACGTACGACGGGCACACCGTGGCCGTGCGGCAGGGTAACGTCCTTGCCACGTCCTTCCACCCGGAACTCACCGGGGACCACCGGGTCCACGCCCTGTTCGTGGACATGGTGCGGACCGCTGCCGGGTGAGACTGCGTCGATCAGGTGAGTAACACCGTGTGACGCGACCCCGGTAGGATCGACGGCGTTCGTTTCAGTAATGGGTTACGCGAAGGAGACAGGCGGATGTCCGGCCACTCTAAATGGGCTACGACGAAGCACAAGAAGGCCGTGATCGATGCCAAGCGCGGCAAGCTCTTCGCGAAGCTGATCAAGAACATCGAGGTCGCGGCGCGCATGGGCGGTGCCGACCTCGACGGCAACCCGACGCTGTACGACGCCGTCCAGAAGGCGAAGAAGCAGTCGGTCCCGAACAAGAACATCGACTCCGCGATCAAGCGCGGCGCCGGTCTTGAGGCGGGCGGCGCCGACTACGAGACGATCATGTACGAGGGTTACGGCCCCAACGGTGTCGCGGTGCTCATCGAGTGCCTCACCGACAACCGCAACCGTGCCGCCTCGGACGTCCGCGTCGCCATGACCCGCAACGGCGGTTCGATGGCCGACCCGGGTTCCGTCTCGTACCTCTTCAACCGCAAGGGCGTGGTGATCGTCCCCAAGGCCGAGCTGACCGAGGACGACGTCCTGGCGGCGGTGCTCGACGCGGGTGCCGAGGAGGTCAACGACCTCGGTGAGTCCTTCGAGGTGCTCAGCGAGGCCACCGACCTGGTCGCGGTCCGCACCGCCCTCCAGGAAGCCGGGATCGACTACGACTCGGCGGACGCCAACTTCGTCCCGACCATGCAGGTCGAGCTGGAGGAAGAGGGCGCGCGCAAGATCTTCAAGCTGATCGACGCGCTGGAGGACAGCGACGACGTGCAGAACGTCTTCGCCAACTTCGACGTCCCGGACGACGTCATGGCCAAGGTCGACGCCTGAGCCGACCCAGGCCGGACCTCGCACGGGCACCACAGTCGCGCATCGACGGGCCGACGGGGAACACACCCCGTCGGCCCGTCGCGTTGTCGACCGAGCCGGTGGCACCGTCGGTGCGCGGCGCCATCGGCCTTCGTACTGCCGGTCTGTGGCCTGCCAGGTCTGTGCCTGCCAGGTCTGTGCCTGCCCGGCCTGTGGCCTGCCTGGTCTGTGGCCTGTCCGGTCTGTGGCGCCGGCGCCGTCGGTCCCGCGTGCGGTCGGTGCGTGGCGTTGTCAGTGGCACCCGATACTGTGCTGAGCAGGGGATCTCCGCGCCCCCCATGGGGGAGATGCGGGACGAAACGGTCCGTCAGGTGGTCAGTCAGCCAGGTGCCCGGGTACCCAGGTGGTCAGGCGGCCAGGTACCCAGGCGGCCAAGTGGTCAGGTAGCCGGGTTCCCGGCGGCCAGGTGGTCGGATAGCCGGGTACCCAGGTGGCCCGGTCGACAGGCTGCCAGACCGACCGGCTGACACATCGACAGATCGACAGGTCGGTAAGCCGGTAGTCGCCGGGGTGCCGATCGGCAGCGCGAGGACGGCGCGGCGGGCGGCGCCGCGCGTGAGGAGGGGAGAGGCGTCGTGAAGGTGCTCGGGGTGGACCCGGGGCTGACCCGGTGCGGGGTCGGCGTGGTGGAAGGCGTGGCCGGACGCCCGTTGACGATGGCCGGGGTCGGTGTCGTCCGTACCCCGGCCGACGCGGACGTCGCCCACCGCCTGGTCCTCATCGAGCGCGGCCTGGAGGAGTGGCTGGACCGCCACCGCCCCGAATGCGTCGCCGTGGAGCGGGTGTTCAGCCAGCACAACGTCCGTACGGTCATGGGCACGGCCCAGGCCAGCGCGGTCGCCATGCTCTGCGCCGCCCGCCGCGGTCTGCCGGTCGCGCTGCACACCCCCAGCGAGGTCAAGGCCGCCGTCACCGGCTCGGGACGGGCCGACAAGGCGCAGGTCGGTGCGATGGTGACCCGGCTGCTGCGGCTCTCCGCCCCGCCCAAACCGGCCGACGCCGCGGACGCCCTCGCCCTCGCCATCTGCCACATATGGCGCGCCCCCGCGGTCAACCGCCTCCAGGAGGCGCAGGCCGCCGCCCGCCGCACCCCCGCTCCCGTACGCACGCTGAAGGGCACCCGATGATCGCCTTTGTCTCCGGCCCGGTCGCGGCCCTGGCCCCCGATGCCGCCGTCGTCGAGGTCGGCGGGATCGGCATGGCCGTCCAGTGCACGCCGAACACCCTCTCCGGTCTGCGCGTCGGCGAGCCGGCCAGGCTCGCCACCTCCCTCGTCGTCCGCGAGGACTCGCTCACGCTGTACGGCTTCGCCGACGACGACGAGCGGCAGACCTTCGAGCTGCTGCAGACCGCCAGCGGCGTCGGCCCCCGGCTGGCCCAGGCCATGCTCGCGGTGCACTCCCCGGACGCCCTGCGGCTGGCGGTCTCCACCGGCGACGAGAAGGCCCTCACCGCCGTGCCCGGCATCGGCAAGAAGGGTGCGCAGAAGCTGCTGCTGGAGCTGAAGGACCGGCTCGGCGCGCCGGTGGGCAGCCGTCGCCCGGCGGCGGCCGCCGCGGGCCCGGCCGGCTGGCGCGACCAGTTGCAGGCCGCCCTGATCGGCCTCGGCTACGCCACCCGGGAGGCGGACGAGGCGGTCGCCGCGGTCGCCCCGCAGGCCGAGGCCGCCGTCGCCGAGGGCGGCACCCCCCAGGTGCCGCAGCTGCTCAAGGCGGCCCTGCAGACCCTCAACCGCGCCCGATGACCGCCGCCGCGGGCCCCGCCGCGCGCCCTGACCGGCGCCCCGGCCCGCGACCGTACGACCCGACCGGCGGCCCGGCCGCCCCGACCCCGCGAGGCATTCCGCAGTGAACTGGGACGACACCGCACCGTCCACCGACGACGCCGTCCCAGCCGGTCCCGACCGGCTGGTCGGCGCCGACGCGGACGGCGAGGACACCGCCGTCGAGGCCGCGCTGCGGCCCAAGGACCTCCAGGAGTTCGTCGGCCAGGAGCGGGTGCGCGAACAGCTCGACCTGGTCCTGCGCGCCGCCCGCGCCCGCGGCGCCACCGCCGATCACGTCCTGCTCTCCGGCGCGCCCGGGCTCGGCAAGACGACCCTCTCGATGATCATCGCTGCCGAGATGGGCGCCCCGATCCGGATCACCTCCGGCCCCGCCATCCAGCACGCCGGCGACCTCGCCGCGATCCTCTCCTCCCTCCAGGAGGGCGAGGTGCTCTTCCTCGACGAGATCCACCGGATGTCCCGGCCCGCCGAGGAGATGCTCTACATGGCGATGGAGGACTTCCGCGTCGACGTGATCGTGGGGAAGGGGCCGGGCGCCACCGCCATTCCGCTCGAACTCCCGCCGTTCACGCTGGTCGGGGCCACGACCCGGGCCGGTCTGCTGCCGCCGCCGCTGCGCGACCGCTTCGGCTTCACCGCCCACATGGAGTTCTACGCCCCCGAGGAGCTCCAGCGGGTCATCCACCGCTCGGCCGGGCTGCTGGACGTCGGCATAGAGGCGGACGGCGCCGCCGAGATCGCCGGCCGCTCCCGCGGCACGCCCCGGATCGCCAACCGCCTGCTGCGCCGGGTCCGCGACTACGCCCAGGTCAAGGCCGACGGTGTGATCACCCGCGAGATCGCCTCGCAGGCCCTGCGGGTCTACGAGGTCGACGCGCGCGGCCTGGACCGCCTCGACCGGGCGGTGCTCACCGCCCTGCTCAAGCTGTTCGGCGGCGGCCCGGTGGGCCTGTCCACGCTGGCGGTGGCCGTCGGGGAGGAGCGGGAGACCGTCGAGGAGGTCGCCGAGCCGTTCCTCGTACGGGAGGGCCTGCTCGCCCGGACCCCGCGCGGACGGATCGCCACCCCGGCGGCCTGGGCGCATCTGGGGATGGTTCCGCCGCAGCACCAAGCGGGGGGAAGCGGACAGCAGGGCCTGTTCGGGGCGTGACGGCGCGGAGACTCGCCCGGGCAGGAACTGCGGTGCGATGCTGGGCGTTGTTCCACTGGTGGGGACTCGCTTAGACTCCGCCGATGCCGTCCGTAGGGGCCGGCATACCACCCCCGTATATGAGACCGCGGACAGCGGTCGTGCGAAGGATCTCCGTCCCGTGCCCAATATCGTCTCTCTCCTCCCCTTCATCGTCCTCATCGGGGCCATGATCCTGATGACGCGGTCCGCCAAGAAGAAGCAGCAGGCGGCCGCGGAGATGCGCAACCAGATGCAGCCGGGCGCCGGCGTGCGCACGATCGGCGGCATGTACGCCACCGTCAAGGAGGTCCACGAGGACACCGTCCTCCTGGAGGTCGCCCCCGGCGTGCACGCCATCTACGCCAAGAACGCCATCGGCGCAGTGCTCGCGGACGAGGAGTACAACCGCATCCTGGACGGTGCCGACCCGATCCACGCCGAGGAGACCGTCGTCCCGGACGACGCCTCGTCGCTGACCGGCGACACCGCCGGCGAAGCCACCGAAACGGGTGACAAGGCCGACAAGATCGACCTGGGCAAGGCCGCGACCCCGGCCGACGCCGAGCCCGCCGCCGAGCAGTCCGCGGCCGCCGAGGCCGGGGCCGGCAAGGACACCGAGGACGCCGGGGACGGCGCCAAGGCCGACGCGGACGCCGCCAAGGAGGACAAGAAGTCCGGCGGCGACGACGCGAAGTAGTCCCTCCCACGGAACCGCGGAGCATGCGTCGAGGCGTGCACCGCGGTTCCGGGACGGTTTAGGCTCCGGCGGGGGGCACGTCCCCACAACACTTCGTGGCCGCTCGGCCGATACCCCAGGCCGAGGGGTTGGACAGGGAGAATCGAGAAGGTGGCAGCACCGAAAAAGGGCCGTAGGGCGCCCGCGGGCCAGGGGCATCCGGGCCGCACCCTGATCCTGGTCCTGATCGCGATGGCGGGGCTGATCGGAGGCATGTTCTACTCCGGCACGCTGACGCCCCGGCTGGGCATCGACCTGGCCGGCGGCACCAGCTTCACGCTCCAGGCCGAGAACATGCCGGGCAAGCCCAACGCGATCAACGAGACCAACATGAAGACCGCCGCCGGGATCATGGACCGGCGGGTCAACGGTCTGGGTGTGTCCGAGACCGAGGTCCAGACGCAGGGCCTCAACCACATCATCGTGAACATCCCCCGGGGGACGAACGCGAAGCAGGCCCGCCAGCAGGTCGGCACCACCGCTCAGCTCGGCTTCCGGCCGGTGCTCACCACCACCGTGGGCACGAAGACGCCCGAGCCGAAGCCCAGCCCCTCGCAGAGCGGCAAGAACGCCAAGGGCAAGGGTGGCCAGCAGGCCGGCGGCACCCAGCAGCACGCCTCCTCCTCGCCGACTCCTCAGGCGAAGCCCACGACGCAGGGCCGCGCCGTCACGGACTCCCTGAAGAAGGCGCCTTCACCCAAGGCCACTCCTTCGGGCACGGCGAAGCCGTCCACGCCTCCGGCGCCGCCGGTCCCCGGTGGGGACCAGGTCCCGCCGGCCCTCCAGAAGAAGCTGAACGCGCTGGACTGCACGACCAAGCAGGGCCGCGCCGCCGCCGGTGAGCAGGCCGCCGCGGCCAAGCCCTCCGACCCGGTCGTGGCCTGCAACAACGAGGGCACGCAGAAGTACGTGCTCGGCCCGGTCGCCGTCGAGGGCACGGACGTCAAGAGCGCCAAGGCGGTCTTCGACGGCCAGCAGGGCCAGGGCTGGATCGTCCAGATGGACTTCACCTCCGACGGCGGCAAGAAGTTCGCGGACATCACCGGCAAGCTCGCCACCAAGGTGCAGCCGCAGAACCAGTTCGCGATCGTCCTGGACGGCGCGGTGGTCTCCGACCCGCGGGTCAGCGAGCGCCTCAACGGCGGCAACGCCACCATCTCCGGCGGCTTCACCCAGCAGTCCGCGCAGGACCTGGGCAACATGCTCTCCTACGGTGCCCTGCCGCTCTCCTTCAAGATCGTCGACGAGACCACGGTCACCGCGGCGCTCGGCGGTGAGCAGCTGCACGCCGGTCTGATCGCCGGCGCGATCGGCCTGGGGCTGGTCGTGATCTACCTCATCGCCTACTACCGGGGCCTGGCGCTGGTCGCGCTGGCCAGCCTCTGCGTCTCGGCGATCCTGACGTACGCGATCATGACGCTGCTCGGGCCGGCCATCCAGTTCGCGCTGAACCTCCCGGCGGTCTGCGGCGCCATCGTCGCCATCGGTATCACCGCCGACTCGTTCATCGTCTACTTCGAACGCATCCGGGACGAGATCCGGGAGGGCCGCACCCTGCGTCCGGCCGTCGAGCGCGGATGGCCGCGCGCCCGCCGGACGATCCTGGTCTCCGACTTCGTGTCGTTCCTGGCCGCCGCGGTGCTGTTCATCGTCACCGTCGGCAAGGTCCAGGGCTTCGCGTTCACGCTCGGCCTGACCACTCTGCTCGACGTCGTCGTGGTCTTCTTCTTCACCAAGCCGCTGATGACGCTGCTGGCCCGCCGGAAGTTCTTCGCCGACGGACACTCCTGGTCCGGCCTCGACCCCAAGCGCCTGGGCGCCAAGCCGCCGCTGCGCCGTCGTCGCACCGCCCCCACCCAGACGAAGGAGGCGTGAGATGTCCAAGCTCGGAAGCATCGGCGCCCGGCTCTACCGCGGTGAGGTCGGCTACGACTTCATCGGCAAGCGGAAGATCTGGTACGGCCTCTCGATCCTCATCACCATCACGGCCATCGTCGGCCTGGCGGTGCGCGGTCTGAACATGGGCATCGAGTTCTCCGGCGGCGCGGTCTTCACCACCCCGAAGACCTCGGTGTCGACCTCGGAGGCCCAGCATCAGGCGGAGGCCGCGTCCGGCGGCCACCAGGCCGTGGTGCAGAAGCTCGGCGGCGGTGCGCTGCGGATCCAGATCGGCGGTCTGGACACCCAGCAGGCGGTGCCGGTCCAGGAGCAGCTCGCCAAGGACCTGAAGGTCCCGGTCAAGGACGTCAACACCCAGCTGGTGGGCCCGAGTTGGGGTGAGGAGATCGCCGACAAGGCCTGGCTGGGCCTGGGCATCTTCATGGTCCTGGTGGTGCTCTATCTGGCCATCGCCTTCGAGTGGCGGATGGCGCTGGCCGCCCTGATCGCGCTCATCCACGACCTCACGATCACCGTCGGCGTCTACGCCCTGGTCGGCTTCGAGGTCACCCCGGGCACGGTCATCGGTCTGCTGACGATCCTCGGTTACTCGCTGTACGACACGGTCGTCGTCTTCGACAGCCTCAAGGAAGCCTCCAAGGACCTCACCAAGCAGACCCGCTTCACCTACAGCGAGATCGCCAACCGCTCGATCAACAGCACGCTGGTGCGGTCCATCAACACCACGGTCGTGGCGCTGCTCCCGGTCGCCGGTCTGCTGTTCGTCGGCGGCGGTCTGCTGGGCGCGGGCATGCTCAACGACATCTCGCTGGCCCTGTTCGTCGGTCTCGCGGCCGGTGCGTACTCCTCGATCTTCATCGCGACCCCGCTGGTCACCGACCTCAAGAACGGGCAGCCGGAGATGAAGGCGCTGGCCAAGCGCGTCAAGGCCAAGCGCGCGGCGGCCGCCGCCAAGGCCGAGAGCCAGGAGGAGGCCGAGCCCGAGGCCGAGGGTGCGGTGGGCGGCGAGGACGGCCCCGCGGTCGTCGGCCCCCGCCACCAGCCCGCCGCCCGCAACCGCGGACGCGGCCGCCCGTCGGGCAAGCGCCGATGAGGGCCCCGGGAGCTCTGCGGGAGCTGCTCCTCAGCAAGATCGCGGACGTGCCGGACTATCCCCAGCCGGGCGTGATGTTCAAGGACATCACCCCGCTGCTGGCCGATCCGGCGGCCTTCGGTGCGCTCACCGACGCGCTCGCCGGGCTGTGTGAGCGGCACGGTGCCGACAAGGTCGTGGGCCTGGAGGCGCGCGGGTTCATACTCGCCGCCCCCGTCGCGGTCCGGGCCGGCCTCGGCTTCGTACCCGTGCGCAAGGCCGGCAAGCTGCCCGGCGCGACGCTCGGGCAGTCCTACGAGCTGGAGTACGGCACCGCCGAGATCGAGATGCACGCCGATGCGCTGGCCCCGGGGGAGCGGGTGCTGGTGATCGACGACGTGCTGGCCACCGGCGGCACCGCCGATGCCTCGCTGCAGCTGATCCGCCGGGCCGGCGCCGAGGTCGCGGGCGTCGCGGTGCTGATGGAGCTCGGCTTCCTCGCCGGGCGGCAGCGCCTGGAGCCGGGCCTGAAGGGCGCTCCGCTGGAGGCGCTGATCACGGTCTGACCGGCCCACGGCAGGTGCTGGACAAGCAGGGGCATCCGGAACAATCCGGGTGCCCCTGCTGCTGTGTCATGTACCTAGCCGTAGCCGCGCGGCGGTTGCGGCCCCGGGCTGGATACCATGGCACCCCGGCCTGTTCGACGGTCTGGGGTCCGGAACCGCTTGAGGAGTGCTCTTGCCAGACGAGGCCCAGCCGCTCTCCCCCGGACTGCGTCCGGCGGGATCCCATGCCGCGCGCCCGGACGAGCCGAAGCCCGCGACCGGGGCTTCCCCGGACGCGCCCCGGCCCGAGCGGCACGGCGCGACGCCCGAGGGCACCGGCCGGTCCGGCGCGGCGGCCCCCGCGGAACGGCCCCGCTCCGCGCCCAAGCCCGGGCCCGCCGCCGCCTCGCCCCACCCCGCGGCCGCACCGGCCCGCGCCCCCAAGCCCCCGGCCAAGGCCGACCAGCCCGCGGCCGCCAAGCCGCTGCCGGCCGCCCCGGCCGGCCGCTCCGGCTCCCCGAACCGCGTACGGGCCCGCCTGGCGCGCCTCGGCGTGCAGCGCTCCAGCCCGTACAACCCGGTGCTCGAACCGCTGCTGCGGGCGGTCCGCGGCAACGACCCCAAGATCGAGACCGCGACGCTGCGCCAGGTCGAGCGGGCCTACCAGGTCGCCGAGCGCTGGCACCGCGGCCAGAAGCGCAAGAGCGGCGACCCGTACATCACCCACCCGCTGGCCGTCACCACGATCCTCGCCGAGCTCGGCATGGACCCGGCGACGCTGATGGCCGGTCTGCTGCACGACACCGTCGAGGACACCGAGTACGGCCTGGAGCAGCTGCGCCGCGACTTCGGCGACCAGGTGGCCCTGCTCGTCGACGGCGTCACCAAGCTGGACAAGGTCAAGTTCGGCGAGGCCGCGCAGGCCGAGACGGTGCGCAAGATGGTCGTCGCGATGGCCAAGGACCCGCGGGTCCTGGTCATCAAGCTCGCCGACCGGCTGCACAACATGCGCACCATGCGCTACCTCAAGCGGGAGAAGCAGGAGAAGAAGGCCCGCGAGACGCTGGAGATCTACGCCCCGCTCGCCCACCGCCTGGGCATGAACACCATCAAGTGGGAGCTGGAGGACCTCGCCTTCGCGATCCTCTACCCCAAGATGTACGACGAGATCGTGCGGCTGGTCGCCGAGCGGGCGCCCAAGCGGGACGAGTACCTGGCGATAGTGACCGACGAGGTCCAGGCGGATCTGCGTGCCGCCCGCATCAAGGCCACCGTCACCGGCCGCCCCAAGCACTACTACAGCGTCTACCAGAAGATGATCGTGCGCGGCCGCGACTTCGCCGAGATCTACGACCTGGTGGGCATCCGCGTCCTCGTCGACACGGTCCGCGACTGCTACGCCGCCCTCGGCACCATCCACGCGCGGTGGAACCCGGTCCCCGGCCGGTTCAAGGACTACATCGCGATGCCGAAGTTCAACATGTACCAGTCGCTGCACACGACCGTGATCGGCCCCAGCGGCAAGCCGGTTGAGCTCCAGATCCGCACGTTCGACATGCACCGCCGCGCCGAGTACGGCATCGCCGCCCACTGGAAGTACAAGCAGGAAGCGGTGGCCGGCGCGTCCAAGGTCCGCACGGACGTGCCGAAGAACGCCGGCAAGGGCCAGGAAACCGTCAACGACATGGCCTGGCTGCGGCAGTTGCTCGACTGGCAGAAGGAGACCGAGGACCCCGGAGAGTTCCTGGAGTCGCTGCGCTTCGACCTGTCCCGCAACGAGGTCTTCGTCTTCACCCCCAAGGGCGACGTCATAGCGCTGCCGGCCGGTGCCACGCCCGTCGACTTCGCCTACGCGGTGCACACCGAGGTCGGCCACCGCACGATAGGCGCCCGGGTCAACGGCCGGCTGGTACCGCTCGAATCGACCCTGGACAACGGCGACTTGGTGGAGGTCTTCACCTCCAAGGCGCCCGGCGCCGGTCCGTCCCGTGACTGGCTCGGCTTCGTCAAGTCCCCGCGCGCCCGCAACAAGATCCGCGGCTGGTTCTCCAAGGAGCGCCGCGACGAGGCCATCGAGCAGGGCAAGGACGCCATCGCGCGCGCGATGCGCAAGCAGAACCTGCCGATCCAGCGGATCCTGACCGGCGACTCCCTGGTGACGCTCGCGCACGAGATGCGCTACCCGGACATCTCCTCGCTCTACGCCGCGATCGGCGAGGGCCACGTAGCCGCGCAGGGCGTCGTCCAGAAGCTGGTGCAGGCGCTCGGCGGGCAGGACGAGGCCACCGAGGACATCGCCGAGTCCACCCCGATCCGGCCGCGCTCCAAGCGCCGCTCCAGCGCCGATCCGGGTGTGGTCGTCAAGGGCGTCGACGACGTGTGGGTCAAGCTGGCCCGCTGCTGCACACCGGTGCCGGGCGACCCCATCATCGGCTTCGTCACCCGCGGCAGCGGCGTCTCGGTGCACCGCGCCGACTGCCTCAACGTCGACTCGCTGTCCCGGCAGCCGGAACGGATCCTGGACGTCGAGTGGGCACCCACCCAGTCCTCGGTCTTCCTGGTCGCCATCCAGGTCGAGGCGCTGGACCGCTCCCGGCTGCTGTCGGACGTCACGCGGGTCCTGTCCGACCAGCACGTCAACATCCTCTCGGCGGCCGTCCAGACCTCCCGCGACCGCGTCGCCACCTCCCGCTTCACCTTCGAGATGGGCGACCCCAAGCACCTCGGGCACGTCCTGAAGGCGGTCCGGGGAGTGGAGGGCGTGTACGACGTCTACCGCGTGACGTCGGCGCGCAGGCCGTAGACGCCCACGGAAGCCGACGCATACGGGAGAGGGCCCCGGTACCCGGCGGTCTCTAGGGGTCGTCGCAACACGTGGTTGTGTTGATCAGGCCGCGAGCAGTTTATGCAGGCGCTCGGCTGGGGTTTCCCAGTCGAGCGTTTTGCGTGGGCG
>NZ_JBFACE010000033.1:0-86157 GCF_040640655.1 Streptomyces sp. NPDC021749
ACCGGCCCCGCAGGACCGTCACCGCACCCACAACAACCCCAGCCCGCCGCTGGGGGCACCTCCCACGCCCTTCAGGCAGTGGGGGAGCCACGGCGAGAAACCCCCACGGCGGGACAGCCAACTACGTACGCGGCGCCGCAAAGCGCAACCGCGCGGCAGCCGACGACGTGGGGCGTCAAACAGCCCGTAGTGCCACCGCGAGGGCTTCCGCTCCTTCCTCGGCCTCGGCCACCGTCAAAGACATCGGTGGAGCGATCCGCAGTGCCGCGCCGCCCTGGCCGCCCTTGCCGATCAGGAGGCCGCGTTCGCGGGCGGCCTCCAGGACCTGGGTGGCTGCTTCGGGGGACGGGGTGTCCGTGCCGGGGCGGACCAGCTCGATGCCGATCATCAGGCCCCGGCCGCGTACCTCGCGTACCACGTCGAGGCCGGCCGCGACCGCCCGTAGGCGTTCGATGAGCAGGCCGCCGACCCGCCGGGCGTTGCCCTGGAGGTCGTGTTCGAGGAGGTAGGTGAGGTTGGCCAGGCCGGCGGCCACCGTGACGGGGCTGCCGCCGAAGGTGGAGATGGAGTTGGCGGGCAGCGCGTTCATCACCTCGGCGCGGGCCACCACCCCGCCGAGGGACATGCCGTTGCCGATGCCCTTGGCGAACGTGAGCAGGTCCGGCGGGCCGTTGTCCGCGTGGGCCTGCCAGCCCCAGAAGTGGTCGCCGGTGCGGCCCCAGCCGGTCTGCACCTCGTCGCTGATCCAGAGGATGCCGTGCCGGTCCAGGACCTCGCGGAAGGCGGCGTAGAGGCCGTCCGGCGGCAGGGTGAAGCCGCCGACGCCCTGGACCGGTTCGGCGATCAGCGCGGCGACGCCGCCGGCCGTCTGCTGGAGCATGTCCTCCAGGTCGGCGACGCAGGCCGCGATGTACGCCCGGTCGTCCAGGCCGGCGTACGGGCCGCGGCTGCGCACCCCGCCGTGGACGTAGAGCGTCTGGAGGGGCGAGAGGCTGGTCGGGGACCAGCTGGCGTTCCCGGTGACGCCGACGGTCGAGAAGGACCGGCCGTGGTAGCTGTTGCGCATCGCCAGGATCTGGTTGGAGCGGCGGTAGTTGGTGGCCAGCAGCAGGGCGGTGTCGTTGGCCTCGGTCCCCGAGGTGGTGAAGAAGACCCGGGCGTCGGGGATGCCGGAGAGCGCCGCGATCCGCTCGGCCAGCTCGACCATGGGCCGGGAGAGGTAGAGCGTCGAGGTGTGGATGATGCGGCCGGCCTGCTCGCTGACGGCCTTGGTGACCTCGGGCAGCGCATGCGCCGTCATGGTGGTGAGGATGCCGCCGAAGAAGTCGAGGTAGCGGTTGCCCTCGGCGTCCCAGACGTAGCGGCCCTCGCCGTGGGTGAGTTCGAGGGGCCGCTCGTAGTAGAGGCTGAGCCAGGAGGGCAGGACGGCCCGGTGGCGGGCGTGCAGGCCCGCCGCGTCGTGGGGGTGGTGGGTCACGGCTGCACCAGCCCCTCGTACGCGTCGGGGCGGCGGTCGCGGTAGAACGCCCACTGCTGGCGGACCTCGTCGATCAGGGCGAAGTCCAGGTCGCGGACGACCAGTTCCTCCTTGGAGTCGCTGGCGACCTCGCCGACGAACTGGCCGCGCGGGTCGACGAAGTAGCTGGTGCCGTAGAAGTCGTTGTCGCCGTACTCCTCGACGCCGACCCGGTTGATCGCCGCGATGAAGTACTCGTTGGCGACCGCGGCCGCGGGCTGCTCCAGCTTCCACAGGTAGGCGGACAGGCCGCGGGAGGTGGCGGACGGGTTGTAGACCAGCTGGGCGCCGTTGAGGCCCAACTGCCGCCAGCCCTCCGGGAAGTGGCGGTCGTAGCAGATGTAGACGCCGACCTTGCCGACGGCGGTGTCGAAGACCGGCCAGCCGGCGTTGCCCGGTTTGAAGTAGTACTTCTCCCAGAAGCCCTTGACCTGCGGGATGTGGTGCTTGCGGTAGCTGCCCAGGACCGTGCCGTCGGCGTCGATGACGGCCGCGGTGTTGTAGTAGAAGCCGGACTGCTCGACCTCGAAGACCGGGACGACGATGACCATGCCGGTTTCGCGGGCGAGTTCCTGCATGCGCCGTACGGTCGGGCCGTCGGGCACCGGCTCGGCCCAGCGGTAGTGCTCGGGCTCCTGGACCTGGCAGAAGTACGGAGCGTTGAAGACCTCCTGGAAGCCGATCACCTTCGCGCCCTGCGCGGCCGCCGCCCGGGCGTGTTCCTCGTGCTTCGCGATCATCGATTCGGTGTCGCCGGTCCAGGTCGCCTGGACCAGTGCGGCACGCACAACATCGGCCATGAGCTGCTCCCTCGTCCGTAAGTCAGCCTGCAGCCCACGCGGGATCTACGCGTGTGGAGGTGACCGTAGGCCTCGCCATGGGCGCTGGCAAGACCATCTCCTGCGTGGCGCGTCCGCGGTGATCGGACCATTTCGACAGGCAACCTTGCAAGTTTGCCTGTCGATCTCTACGGTGGGGGTATGTCGGAAATGGACCAGGAGCGGCTGGCGACGGACCTGCGGGCCGCCGTCTCCCAGCTGATGCGCCGGTTGCGCGCCGCGTCGTCGGACGGCGAGTTCACGCCCACCCAGCGTTCGGTGCTCTCCCGCATCGAGACCGACGGGCCGGCCACGATCGCGGCGCTGGCCCGCGCCGAGCTGGTCCGGCCGCAGTCGATGCGGGTGACCGTCGGCGCACTGGAGGAGCGGGGGGTCCTCGCCCGCAGCCCGCATCCGACGGACGGCCGGCAGGTGGTCTTCTCGCTCACCGAGGAAGGCCGCCGGCTGATCGACGCGGTACGCCGGGCCAAGCACCACTGGCTCGCCGTGGCCGTCGCCGACCGGCTGACACCGGAGGAGCGGCGGACCCTGGCCGAGGCGACCGGGCTGATACGGCGGCTGACGCAGGAATGAGCGATCCCGCCGCCAAAGGA
This sequence comes from Streptomyces sp. NPDC021749, assembly GCF_040640655.1. NCBI lineage: Bacteria > Bacillati > Actinomycetota > Actinomycetes > Kitasatosporales > Streptomycetaceae > Streptomyces > Streptomyces sp. NPDC021749. The sequence goes on from NZ_JBFACE010000033.1 coordinate 2,949, forward strand.
AGAGCCGGCGCCCCCTCGGCGGACGCGCCGAGCAGCACCGCCGGGCCGGGGCGCCCGGACGACCGGGCCTTCGGCGCCCGGCTGATGACACCGCTGCTGCTCGGCTCGCTGCTCAACCCCGTCAACTCGACGATGATCGCCACTTCGTTGGTGGCCATCGGCCAGGACTTCCACGTAGGCGCCGCGGACACCGCCTGGCTCATCTCCGCGCTCTACCTCTCCAGCGCGGTGGGCCAGCCCGCCATGGGGCGGCTGGCCGACCGGATCGGCCCGCGCCGGGTGTTCCTCGCCGGGATGGCGGCCGTCTGCGCGGCGGGGCTGATCGGGGCGCTGGCGACCGGCTTCACCCTGCTGGTCGTCTCCCGGGCCGTGCTCGGCCTCGGTACCGCGGCGGCCTATCCCGCGGCGATGGCCCTGCTGCGCGCCGAGTCCCGCCGGCTGGGCCGGCCGACGCCCCGGTACGTGCTCGGGCGGCTCTCGCTGGCCGCGCTGGGCAGTGCGGCGGTCGGGCCCACGCTCGGCGGACTGCTGGTCGCGACGGCCGGCTGGCGCGCGGTGTTCGCGGTCAACGTCCCGTTGGCGCTGCTGGCCGGGGCGGGTGCGCTGGCCTGGCTGCCGGCGGACGGCCGGCGGAGTGCTGTAAGGGGCGGAGAACGGGGCCGGGAACGGGGCGCTGCCCAGGGGCGCGCCGCGGACCGCACGGCGGCCGGCGCCGGGGCGCTCGACCCGCTGGGTATCGGGCTGTTCGCCGGCGCGCTGACCTGCGCGATGTTCTTCCTGCTGCGGCTGCAGGACCCGCAGTGGCCGCTGCTGGTGCCGACCGCCGCGCTGGGTGGCGTCCTGGTGTGGTGGCAGCTGCGCCATCCGGAGCCGTTCATCGATCTGCGGATGCTCGCCGGCAACCGCGCGCTGGTGCTGACGTATCTGCGGCAGGGGCTGACGTACCTGGTCGTCTACTGCGTGCTCTACGGCTTCAGCCAGTGGCTGGAGGAGGCGCACGGCTACTCGGCCTTCCACGCCGGGCTGGTCATGCTGCCGATGTCCGGCGCGGCCGCCGTCTGCGCGCTCGTGGGCGCCCGGACGAAGGGGATCCGCGCGCCGCTGACCGTCGCCGCGGGCTGTCTCACCGTTGGCAGCGCGGTCTTCCTGCTGCTCCAGGGGGCCAGTCCGCTGCCGGTGCTGCTGTGCGCGGGGGCGCTCTTCGGCATCCCGCAGGGCCTGGCGTCGACCGGCAACCAGGCGGCGGTCTACGCCCAGGCACCCGCCGACGGCGTGGGCGCGGCGGCCGGGCTGCAGCGCACCGCCCAGTACCTCGGCGCGATCACCGCCTCCGGCCTGATCGGGCTGCTCTACGGTCAGCGGGCCGCGGACCCCGGGCTGCACCGGATCGCCCTGATCGGCGTCGTGCTGGGCCTGTTGCTGCTCGTCCTGACCGTTGCCGACCGCACGCTGCGCCGCGGCGCCGCCACCCCGGCCGACGGCTGAATCCGGCCATCGGCCACCGGTCACTCACCGCGCTCGCACCACATCGACCGCACCCATGTCCTCATCCCCCACGCCCAAGGAGCGTCATGCCCGTCACCACTCTCGACCCGAAGACCGCCCTGGTCCTGATCGATCTGCAGAAGGGGATCACCGGGCTGCCCACCGTCCCGCTGCCCGCCGCCGACGTCGTCGGGCGGGCCGCCCGGCTGGCCGCCGCGTTCCGCGCCCGCGAGCTGCCGGTCGTCCTGGTGAACGTCACCGGTGGTGCGCCCGGCCGTACGGAGTTCCCGACGGGTGGCGGTACGCCGCCGGCCGACTGGGCGGAGCTGGTGCCCGAACTGGACCGGCGGCCCGGTGACCTCACCGTCAGCAAGCAGCGGTGGGGCGCATTCCACGGCACCGGGCTGGACCGGGAGCTGCGCGACCGCGGGGTGACCCAGATCGTGCTGGCCGGCATCGCCACCAGCATCGGTGTGGAGTCCACCGCCCGCGCCGCGCACGAGCACGGCTACCACGTCACCCTGGTCACCGACGCCATGGCGGACCTGGACGAGGCGGCGCACCGCAACAGCCTGGAGAAGGTCTTCCCGCGGCTGGGCGAGACCGGCACCACCGAGGCGGTCCTCACGCTCCTCGGCTGACCACGGCGCCGTCGATCCGGGCCGGGTGGGCGGGCGGCCGGTGCTCGTACCAGCGCAGTTCGGCTTCGAGCTGGGCGGCCAGCGAGATCAGCCGCGGCTCGCCGTGGGCCGGGCCGAGGAGCTGGGCGCCCAGCGGCAGACCGTTCGCGCTGAACCCGGCCGGTACGCTCACGCCCGGCCAGCCGAGGACGTTCCACGGCCAGGCGTACGGGCAGGCCGCGATCATGGCCTGATCCGTGCGCCAGCCGTTCATCTTGGCGAGGGTGCCGATGCGCGGCGGCGGGGTCGCCGTGGTGGGCGTCAGCAGGACGTCGTAGCGGCCGAACAGGGCGCCGATGCGCTGCTGTTGGTGCTTCTCGGCGGCGCGGGCGCGGCGCAGTACGGGGCCGCTCAGCAGCCGGCCCAGCCGCGCCGACCCCCGCGTCCGGCGGTCCAGCAGGGAGCGGTCCGGGACCCGGGCGGCCCACTCCCCCACTCCGACCGTGGCCCGCGGGACGAAGGCCAGCCCCACCAGCCCGTAGTCCGGCTCGGCCTCCTCGACGAAGTGGCCGAGCCGGACCAGGGCGCGGGCCACGTCGGTCACCGCCGCCCGGACGTCGGGGTGCAGCGGTTTGCGGGTGAAGGTGGTGGCCGCCTTCCAGGACAGCGCGATCCGCAGCCGGCCCGGGTCGCGGCGGACCGCTTCGTGGGCCGCGATGGCGGGCGGGCGGTGCAGGTCGCCGGCGTGGTTGCCGGCGGCCACGTCCAGCAGCAGTGCCGCGTCCTCGACCGTGCGGGCGAGCGGGCCGATGCCGGTGATCCCCTGGAACGCCTCCGGGTCCGGCCAGGTGGAGATGCGGCCGCGCTGGGGTTTGATGCCGACGAGGTGGGACCAGGCGGCGGGGATCCGTACCGAGCCGGCGCCGTCGGTGCCGAGGGCCGCGGCCACCAGGCCGGCGGCGACCGCGGCGGCCGAGCCGCCGGAGGAGCCGCCCGGGGTGTGTGCGAGGTTCCAGGGGTTGCAGGTGTTGCCGAAGGCCGGGCCCTCGGTGAACGGCCACTGGCCCAGTTCGCAGGCGTTGGTCTTGCCGACGATGATCGCGCCGGCCGCGCGCAGCCGCCGGACCACCTCCGAGTCGCGTTCCTTCGGCGGGAATTCACCGGCGCAGCCGAACGCGGTCGGCTCGCCCGCCACGTCGGTGTCGTCCTTGACGGCGACCGGCACGCCGAGCAGCGGCAGCCGCTCGCCGGCGGCGAGTCTGCGGTCGGCATCGGCGGCCTCCGCGAGCGCGGCCTCGGCACGTACCCGCCGGAAGGCGTTGACGGTGCCCTGGGTGGCCTCGATGCGCTCCAGGGAGCGCCGGACCAGCGCGGTGGAGGTCACGCTGCCGTCGGCCAGCGCCCGGGACTGCTCGGCGAGTCCCTCCAGCTCCCCGGCCGCGGTCCCGGTGTGCCGGGCCGGGGCGCCGGTCGCACTCTCCTGGCTCTCGTCAACGCTCACGCTGCGTGCCCTCCCTGGGACCGCCCATTCGAACGAACGGTCCCAGGAGGCTAATCGGCGCCGCGGCGACCATCAACGTCGCCGCGCGGGACGGTACATCGACGACACACGGACGGCACACAGCGGCCGCGGGAGGGCGGTGACGTCACGTTCCGGACATCCGGCGGGCGTCACGGGCGGTGGCGTACGTCGGGCCGGGCGGTGGCGTTGCGACGGGCCGGGGGGCGGGCCGTCGGAGGCGCTTTCCGCGGCCGTCCGGTGCCCCGCCCTCGAACACCCGGCCGGGCAGCCGCTACGCTCCCCGGCCATGGATGACACCCTGCTGCTCCTGACCGTGGCGGCCGCGGCCCTCGTCGTGGGGCTGGTGGCGGGCTGGGCCGGCCAAGCGGCCGCGGCCCGCCGGAAGCTGGCCCGCGAACAGAGCTTCTTCGGGCTGCCGGGCGGTTCGGAGTGCGTACTGGTCACCCACCGCGACAGTTCCTCGCCCCACTGGTCCATCCCGCGCCATGACGCGCTGGCGCTGCTGGGCCTGGCCGCGGTGATCGAGAACTGCGGTGCGCACCCGGAGGTGGCCCCGCACGACACCGGGCTCCAGGGGTTCGGGGCGCGCACCGAGTTCTGCGTGGGCGACCCCACCGCGCACCGTCGGCTGGCGGCCCATGTGGCCAGTCTGCTGCCGGGGGTCGCGGTGCATCCGGGCGACGAGTCGGGGGCCGGCCGGGGCACCTTCACGATCGGCGGTACGGCGTACCGGGTGGAGCCCGGGACGGTGGAGTACGTGCTGCTGGCCCGTCTGACGGCGGGTGAGGGCGGCCGTCCGGTGTTCCTGGCGGCCGGGCAGCGTCCGGTCACCCACCGGGCCGCGGTCCGCCATCTCGTCCGCAACCGGGCGCGGCTGGCGCGCCGGCACGGTGCCGACGGCCAGTTCTGCCTGCTGCTGAAGGTGGTCAACTCGCAGGCGTACGGGCCGGACGTGGTCGAGCTGGTCGCGGACGTCACCAAGGCCGCGACCGCACCGGCGGAGCCGAAGGGGCACCGGGCGGCGGCCTGAGAGCGGTACGGCGGTCGGCCGGAGCGCGGTGCGACCGGCGGTCCGGGTGCGGGGCGGCCCCGGGTCTGAGCTCGGTGTGACGGGCGGCCGGAGCGCAGTGCGACCGGCGGTCCGAGTCCCGGGCAGCCCGGGTCTGAGCTCGGTGTGACGGGTGGCCGGAGCGCAGGACTTTTGCTGGGAATCGTCCGGCTCATCTGCGAAGCTCATCGGCGTGCTCGCCTCTCTCCGTTCGCCCGTCCCGCACTGGACGACGGCTTGGCTCGGCGATGGCCGGCATCGGCCCGACCATCCCCGCGGCCGCGCTGGCCACGGTCTGGCTGCCGGTGCCGCTGGGCCTGGGCCTGGGCCTGGGCGCCAGCCATACGGTGCTGTTCGCGCTGACCGTGATCGTGGGCACCCTGACGGTCGTCCCCGGCCGCGCCACCCCTCTTCAGGGCGGCGTCCATCTCACCCTGCTGGCCGCGTACATCGTGCTGGCGCTCAGTCCGTAGAACGGTCCGGGCGCCCCGCTTCCGCCGGTGCCGGGCCCTGGGGCGACGCGCTCCGCGCCCCTGGGGCAAACGCCCGGCGCCGGCCCGCCGATCGGGTACGGAACCCGCCGCCCCCGGTGTCGCTCCCGCTCGCGCCGAAACCGGCATGAGAGCACCTGAAGGATGCCATCGGACCATCACCCCCATACGAGGCGGAGGTTGCTGCAGGCCGCGCTCGCGGTGGGTGCGCTCTCCGCCGGCCGCTTCTTCTTCCCGCCCCAGGACGGCACGCCGGAGGCGGCCGCGGGCCGGCCGGACCGGCACCGGCCGCCACCCCACGACACCCCCCGCTACCCCGGTCCGGCGCACCCCTCGGAGGCGTACCGGCTGCGCCCCATGGCTGGCGAGACCTCGCTCTCGGGGCCGGGGGCCTCACCTCCGCACCCGGACGTCGCCCACACGCTCGGCACCGGCCGCCGGGAGATCTTCCTGACCTTCGACGACGGCCCGCACCCCCGCTACACCCCGGAGATCCTGCGGGTCCTGCGCCGCAACGGCGCCCGGGCGACCTTCTTCGTCATCGGGGAGAACGCCGACGCCTTCCCCGAGCTGCTGCAGGACATCGCCGACGACGGCCATGCCGTCGGCAACCACACCTGGACCCATCCGCAGCTCACCAAGCTGCCGCCGGGCGCGGTACGCAGCGAACTCGGCCGCACCAGCAGCCTGATCGACGACGTCCTGGGCACCGCCCCGAATCTGGCCCGGGCCCCGTACGGCGCCTGGGACGACCCCTCGCTGAGCATCTGCAACGAGCTGGGCATGTCGCCGGTCGGCTGGGCGATCGACTCGCGGGACTGGACGGAACCGGGGGTGGACGGCATCACCGACGCGGTCATGGCGGAGATCCGCCCGGGCGCGATCGTGCTCTCGCACGACGGCGGCGGCGAGCGCAGCCAGACCGTCGACGCGCTGGACCGGTATCTGCCGCACCTGATGGCCGACGGCTACCGGCCGGCCCGGATCGAGCCGTGAGACCGTGGACGGAGGCGCGCCTCCCGCCGCCGGCGGCGGGAGAGCTCGGGCACGTCACCACACGATCACAAAAAGGCATCAAAGGGTGAGAACGGTCACTCCGCAGCGTATTGCTCCGGTGAGTGATTTATCGTTCAATTGGAAGCGGCGCCGAGCGCCCTCCCCCAAAGCTGCCCCGGCCGAATTCCCCCGTTCGGCCGGGGCTTCCCCTTTTCCCGGCTCACCTCAGATGCGAGGCACCGTTCACATCCAGTACGGCCCCCGAGGACCAGACCGCCTCCGGTGAGGCGAGGTAGTGGACCGCCGACGCCACGTCCGAGGGCGCGGCGACCCGCCCGAACGGGCTCTGCTGCCGCACCTCCGCCGTCAGCCGGTCCGCGACCCGCTCGGTGGTCACGAAGCCCGGCGCCACCGACGCCACCGCGATCCCGTACGGCGCGAGGTGCACCGCCAGCGACTGGCCCATCGCATGCAGCGCCGCCTTCGTCGCGCCGTACGCCGGGTGGTCCGGCTCGCCGCGGTACGCGCCGCGCGAGCCGATGCTGACGATCCGGCCCTCCACCTCGCGCTCGATCATGTTCCGCGCCGCGCAGTAGCTCACATGCGCCGCGCCGAGCAGGTTCACGTCCACGATCCGCCGCCAGGCCCGCTGCCAGTCCTCGAACGAGGTGCGGTCCAGCGGATGCGCCTCGTTCGCCGCCGCGTTGTTGACCAGCACGTCGACGCCGCCGAGCCCCTTCACGGCGGCCGCCACCACCGCCTCGGCCCCCTCCGGCGTGCTCACGTCCCCGTGCACCAGCACATGCCCGCTCCCCGCAAGCCCGGCGAAGGCCTCCTCCGCCGCCTCGCGCCGGGACGCGTAATGCAGCGCGATCCGGTCCCCGCTCGCGGCGAACCGCTCGGCCACCGCCTGCCCGATCCCCCGCGAGGCCCCCGTGACCAGCACTCCCCGACTCATCGGCACCCCTCCGTCGCTCGCTCGGTCCACGCCTCTCGGCATACCGCAAACGATCTTAGGGAGCTGGGCGAGGGCCGGGGGTGGTCGGGGGCCGACCGCGTCACGGGGAGCGGCCTGCGCCCGGGGGGGCATGCGTGGTCTGGGGGCATGCGCCCCTCGCGTTCCGGGGGTGGCATGCGCGCCAGGGGGTGGCATGCGCGCCAGGGGGAGACGGCGGCGGCGGCGCCTGCCGGGCGCGGCCTTCCGTACAGTCTCCCCATGCCGTTCGATCACAACGACCACTACCACCGGCTGCTGTTACGGCAGCTGCCGCCGCGCTGCCGTACGGCGCTCGACGTCGGGTGCGGCACCGGGCGGTTCGCGCGGCGGCTGGCCGCGCGGGGCATCGATGTGCATGCGGTCGATCCGTCGGCCGAGGCCCTCGCCCGGGCCCGCGCCGCGTCCACGGGAACGCCCGGCGCGACGCAGCCGTGCTACCAGCAGGCGGACGCGTCCCGACTCCAACTCCCGCACGGTCACTACGACTTCATCTCCTGCCTGGCGAGCCTGCACCACATGCCCTTCGAGACCGTGAGCGCGCTGCGGGCGGCGCTCGCGCCGGGTGGTGTGCTGGCCGTCCTCGGCTGCTATCCGGAGCGGTCGCCGGCCGACTACGCCTGGAGCCTGGCCGCCGTTCCGGTGAACGCCGCCGCCCGGCTCGCCGTGGGTGCGGCGGAGGCGCTCCGGCCGTCCGGTACGGCGGCCTCGGCAGGGGCGCCGACCGCCCCGCCGACCGTGCCACTCGCCCGGATCCGCCGGGAGGCGGCGGAGCTGCTCCCCGGGTGCCACATCCGTCGGCTGCTCTTCTGGCGCTATCTGCTGGTCTTCCGCCGGCCGGACGGCTGAGGCGGGGGGGCCGGTCCCAATGACTAAGGCGGGGGCCGGTCCGGACGGCTGAGCGGAGGGGGCGGTCCGGGCGGCTGAGGCGGGGGCCGGTCCGGACGACTGAGCGGAGGGGACGGTGCGGACGGCTGAGGCAGGGGGCCGGTCCGGGCGGCTGGTTCGGCGTACGGGCGGAGGGCCTCTCGGCGGCGGCCGGGCGTCGATCTGCGAACCCCCGCCCGGCGGCCGATCATCGAACCATGGCCCCCTCCACCGGGCACGGCCCGGCCCCGTACCCCGTGATCCAGCCGATGCTGGCCGCGGTCGGGCCGCTGCCCGCCCCGCACGAGGAGACGGCCTGGGCGTTCGAGGCCAAATGGGACGGCGCGCGGTGCATCATCAACACCCCGGGTGACGGCACGATCCGGCTGGTCACCCGGGCGGGCAACGACGCCACGACGACGTATCCGGAGCTGGCGCCGCTCGGGGCGCAGTTGCAGGGCCGGATTGCGGTGCTGGACGGTGAGGTCGTGGTCCTCGATGCGCGCGGACGGCCGGACTTCGGGCTGCTGCAGCGCCGGATGGGCGTGACGAATCCGCGCCGCACCGCCCGGTTGGCCATGGAGCATCCGGTGCACCTGGTCATCTTCGACCTGATGTACCTGGAAGGCTCGCTGCTGGGCGCACCGTACTTCGAGCGCCGCACCGCACTGGCCGGGCTGGGGCTGCGCGGCCCCAACTGGTCGGTGCCCGGCCATGTGGAGGGTCACGCTCAGCAGGCGTGGGAGGCCTCGCTGCAGGGCGGGCTCGAAGGGGTGGTGGCCAAGCGGCTCACCTCCCTGTACCTGCCCGGGGTCCGGTCACCCGAGTGGCGCAAGACCAAGCACCTGCAGACCCTCGACGTGGTCATCGGCGGCTGGCTGGAGGGGCACGGCACGCTGGCCGGACTGCCGGGGTCCGTGCTCGCGGGGGTAGCGGAACCGTCCGGGCTGCGGTACGTCGGCTCGGTCGGCTCGGGGCTGTCCGACCGGGAGCGCCACGAACTGGCGCAGTACCTGGGGGTGATCCCGCTCGACCGCTCCCCGTTCGTCAACCCGGTGGACGCATCGGGCGCCCACTGGGCCGAGCCCCGGCTCGTCGCCGAGATCGCCTTCAGCGGCTGGACCTCGGCCGGCCGGCTGCGCCACCCGATCTGGCACCGACTGCGGCCGGACCTGACCCACCTGGGGTGAGGGGAGGGGGCGTGAAGGTCTGGGGATACGCAGGCGTGGGAGGGGGAGGGGGATAGGGAGGGAAAGGGGAAGGGAAAGGGGGCAGGGACGGCTGCCCCGTTGACACCATCACGCACGGCGCGCCATGTCCCGCAGAGCGGAACCTGGCACGCACGGCGGAACCCTGTTCCAGACCGTAGAAAAACGCGTTACGGACCGCAGAAGGAACCCTGTTCCGGACCGGACCGCAGAAGGAACTCGTTACGGACCGCAGAAGGGGCCCGTCACCGGTGGCAGAACGACGCCTCGGTGATCGAGCCGCCGGCGTTCTCGTCGTCCGAGCCCAGGATGCCCTTGTGGGACTTCGGCAGACAGGCCAGCGCCTCTATCTTGTGCCCGGAGAAGGTGGCGAGCCGCTTCGGTGCGTCGGAGACCTTCAGCCGGACGACGCCGTGCTTGCCGACGGAGAGGCGCCCGGCGGCGTAGAGCGCGGAGTCGAAGGGCCCGTCGTCACCCGGGTCCGACGTGGACGACACGGTGAGCGCGCCGTCGGCGGAGAGCTTCACGTCGGAGATATGGCGAACGTCCTTCTTGGGGTACGGCGCCCGGAATTTCGCGGAATCCCGGGAGCCGAACGCGTTGGTGTCCGGGTTCCATTCCGCCGCGGTGAGTTTCCCGGGGTGCTCACTGCTTCCCCGGTCCGCCCAGACCGCGGCTATTTTCCCGTGTCCGACGGCGGCGAGCGCGAATCCTTCGTACTTTCCGTCCGACGAAACACCGGGCAGCCGGAAGGCGCGCAGTACCCGGACGGTGCTGCTCTCGCGGCGTATGCGGTACGCCGTTCCGTCGCTCGCCAGGGCCACGTACTCATGGGCCCGGCCCGGTACGGCGTCGATCGCCTCCAGGTCGACGGGCAGGGTGCCGCGCCAGGTCACGGGGGTCACCCGGGGGGCGGTGCCGGGGCGGTAGGCGACCGCGACCAGGCGGTTCTCACCGGGCTTCTTGTTGTCACGGACGGCGAGGGTGTCCACCGTGTCGCCGTGCCGGCCGTCGACCACGATGCCGCTGAGACCGGCCGTGATGCCGTCCCCGACGCGCTGCCAACCCTGCGCCGCGCCAGCCGTCGCGGACGGTGCCAGGAGTGCGGCGCCCACCAGGGCGACGCTGAATGCTTTCTTGATCATCGGGCGATGGTAGGCAGTGCTCCGGGTTACTGAACAGGTCCGGTAGGACACCTCTCTCACCTTCCATCCCGCATTCCGGCGGAATTCCCACGCAAGCCCACCGCGAGACACCCGGCCTGCCCGCAGGGGACCCGACCCCGGCAAGGATCCGGAATGCCGGCACGGGTCAGGTGCGCCGGCATGGGTTTGGTATGCCCGTACGGGTTCGGTATGCCCGCATGGGCTTGGTATGCCCGCATGGGCTTGGTATGCCGTAAGGGCCGCCCGGGATCCCTCGCCATGAGGTTCGGACCCGGAGGGCACACGATGGAGAACAGGGGGTGGATGAGACCTGAGTGGGTGAGACCCGAGGGTCCGCGTCATCGCAGACGGAAGGAGCCGGTGATGCCCGGCAAGGGAAGTGAGAACGGCAAAGGAAGCAGCAACGGCAAGGGAAGCGGGAACGGCAAGGGGAGTGGCAACGGAAACGGCGGCGCCCGGGGCGATGGCAGCACCAAGGGCGACGGCAACGCCGCGTACGGCAGTAAGCCCTTCAAGCGCTCCAAGAGCCACTTCGCGGACCGCATCACGGCGGACGGCCGCGACGGATGGCCGGTAGAGGCCGGCCGCTACCGGCTGGTGGCCAGCCGCGCCTGCCCATGGGCGAGCCGTGCCGTGATCTCCCGTCGGCTGCTCGGCCTGGAGGACGCACTCTCGCTCGCCATCGCCGACCCCATCCAGGACGACCGCAGCTGGCGCTTCACCCTGGACCCGGACGGCCGCGACCCCGTGCTGGGCATCCGCTACCTCAGCGAGGCGTACGACGCCCGCGAGAAGGACTACCCCGGCGGGGTCAGCGTGCCCGCCATCGTGGACATCCCCAGCGGTCAGCTGGTCACCAACGACTTCCAGCAGATCACCCTGGACTTCGCCACGGAATGGACGGCGCTCCACCGGCCCGGGGCGCCGGATCTGTACCCGGAGCCGCTGCGCGAGGAGATCGACGTGGTCATGGCGGGCGTCTACCGCGACGTCAACAACGGGGTCTACCGCGCCGGATTCGCCACCGGGCAGAGCGAGTACGAGTCCGCCTTCCATGATCTCTTCCGCCGCCTGGACCTGCTCTCCCGGCGGCTTTCGGACCGCCGCTACCTCGTGGGCGACACGATCACCGAGGCCGACATCCGGCTGTTCACCACACTGGTCCGCTTCGACGCCGTCTACCACGGCCACTTCAAGTGCAACGGCTTCAAGCTGGCCGAGGACCCGGTCCTGTGGGCGTACGCCAGGGACCTGTTCCAGACCCCGGGCTTCGGCGACACCGTCGACTTCCACCACATCAAGCAGCACTACTACCGGGTGCACACGGGCATCAATCCGGCCGGCCTGGTCCCGGTCGGCCCGGACCTGTCCGGCTGGCTGGACCCGCACCACCGCGAGGAGTTGGGCGGCCGCCCGTTCGGCGACGGCACGCCACCGGGTCCGGTGCCGCCGGCCGAGGAAGTGCCGCCCACCGGCCGCCCCGAGCCGCTGCACTGACTGCGGCCGTGGGGCCTGGGCCCCAGGTCCCGGGTCCCGGCCACAGGCCCGGCCGTCGAGCTGCCTGACCGCTTGCTTGGCCATCGACCTGCCTACCTGCCTGCCTGGCCGTCGACCTGGACCTGCCTGCCTGACTGTCTGCCTGTCTGCCCGGGTGGCTGCCTGCCTGGCCTGACCGCCGAGCCACGCCGTGAGACGCTGAAACAAACAGGAGCCCTGGGAGATACCGGCCCCTGGGAAATACCGGCCCCTGGGAGACACCGGCCTCTGGGGAAATACAGCCCCTGAGGAGCACAGGAACAGACGAACACACAGGGACAGACAGAGGTACAGGCCCAGACGGGACTCCAAAGTCAGCCAAGGAGTGAGTCCGATGAGGATGGTCCTGAAGGCCCGGATACCGACCGAGGCAGGCAACGCGATATTCAGGAACGGCGACCTGTCGAAGATCTTGGATGCGGCGTTCGCCGCCCTGCAGCCGGAGGCGGCGTACTTCACCCTCGAAGAAGGCGACCGCACCTGCTTCTTCTATTTCGACATGCAGCAGTCCTCCCAGATGCCGCCGCTGCTCGAATCGTTCTTCATGGACCTGAATGCGAAGGTCTCGCTGCAGCCGGTGATGAGCGCCGACGATCTCCGCACCGGTCTCGCGGACATGATGAGCGGCACCTGAGCCAAGGGGCCGGGGCGGCCCCGGCGACCGCCCCGACGCCCCGACGGCCCATCCAGCCCACCCGTCCTACGTGTCCCAGCCGTCCCAGCCGTCCGCTCACTCCGCCGGACCGCTGTCCTCCGGTGCACCCCGGGCCAGTCCGGCCAGTACGTCGAGCGCCTCGGCCAGGGCGTCGAACGGCGGAGAGGCGAGCGCCAGGCGTACGGCATTGGGAGCGTGCCCCGTACCGACGGCGAACGCTCCGGCCGGAGTGACGGCGATCCCGCGGCGTGCTGCGGCCGCGACGAAGGTGTCGGCCCGCCACGGCTCCGGCAGGTCCCACCAGCAGTGGTAGGCCTGCGGATCGGCCCGGATCCGGAAGCCGGCCAGCCGCTCGGTGACGATCCGCTGGCGGTCGGCCGCATCGGTGCGCTTGGCCTCTTCGAGCGCCGCCGCGGTGCCGTCGGCCATCCAGCCGGTGGCCGCCTCCAGCGCGAAGCCGGACGCGGTCCAGGTCCCTGACCGGAGAGCGGCGGCCAGTTCGCGGGTGAGGCCCTCGGGGGCCGTGAGGAATCCCAGGGACAGGCCGGGCGCCAGCCTCTTGGACAGGCTGTCGATCACCACGGTGCGCTCCGGCGCCAGGGCCGCCAGCGGCGGGAGGTCGGGGCGGAGGAAACCGTAGATCGCATCCTCGACGATCTTCAGGTCCAACTCCCGTGCGACATCGGCCAGTTCACGCCGTCGCGGGTCGGGCATCGTGATGCCGAGCGGGTTGTGCAGCGCCGGCTGGAGGTAGACGGCACGCAGCGGGGCGGCGGCCCGGACCGCGGCAGGCGCCAGACCGTGCTCGTCCATGGCGAGCGGGACGAGGGTGATGCCCAGCCGGGCCGCGATGCCCTTGACCACGGGGTACGTCAGCGCTTCGACGCCCAGCCGTTCACCGGCCGGCACCAGCCCGGCGATCGCTGCGGCGATCGCCTGCCGCCCGTTGCCCGCGAAGAGCAACTGGCCGGGTCCCGGGGCCCAGTCGCCCCGGGCGAGATGGGCGGCCGCAACCTGCCGCGCCGCGGCCGTACCGACCGGACCCACCGGACGGAGCGCAGCGGCCAGGGCCTCGGGGCGCACCAGGCGTTCCAAGCTCTTCGCGAGCAGCGCGGGATGGTCGGGCAGGACCGGGAAGTTGAGCTCCAGGTCGATCCGGGCCTCCGCCGGCTCGGCCAGGGCGGCTTCGGCGCGCGGTACGGCGGTACGGACGTAGGTGCCGCGGCCGACCTCGCCGACGGTCAGGCCGCGCCGACCCAGTTCGCGGTACACCCGGGCGGCGGTGGAACTGGCGATCCGCCGATCCCTGGCGAACCGCCGCAACGGCGGCAACCGCTCACCGGGCCGCAGCCGCCCCGCCGCGATGTCCGCCGCCAACCCGTCCGCCAACACTCGATAGTCGTCCATCGTCACCTTTCCCATCTTCTTTCCCGTCTTCCCGCTCCCCTGATCCGGCCTGGTCCGAAGCCCGAGTCCGGGGTTTGGTCCGGACTCTGGTTCGGGATTTGGTCCGGACCCTGGTTCGGGTTTGGACCCTGTCCCGGACCAGGCACCGGGGGCCGACCAGGACCTGGCGCCCCGCCCCGCATTCCGCGTTCCGCGTTCCGCATCCCGACGTCCCGCACCCCGCACCCCGCACCCCGCACCCCGCACCCATAGTCGTAATCGCCTCGCCGCGAGGGTCGGCATCGACATTGCACCGAGCACATTATTCCTATTGTGCCGAGTTATTGCACCTCATAGCATCGAAGCATCGAGGCGTCACACTGCCCTGGAGGGGATGTCAAGCATGGGATCGGTCGTCATGGGTGGAATCACCATCGGCTACGAGGACACGGGCGATCGGAAGGAGGGCCACCGGAACGAGGCCGGCAGCGAGCCACTGGTGCTCATCCACGGGCACCCCTTCGACCGTTCCATGTGGCGTCCGCAGATCGCCCACTTCAGCCGGGCCGGCCGGCGGGTGATCGCCCCGGACCTCCGCGGATACGGCGAGAGTTCGGTCGTCCCCGGCGTCACCCCGCTGGAGACCTTCGCCCGCGACATCGTCGGGCTGCTCGACCACCTGGACGTCGAGCGCTGCGTATTGGGCGGACTCTCCATGGGCGGCCAGATCGTCATGGAGTGCTACCGCCTCTTCCCCGAGCGGATCAGCGGCGTGGTGCTCGCCGACACCTTCGCGGCGCCGGAGACCGACGAGGGCAAAAAGGGCCGCCGGGCGATGGCGGAGCGCCTGCTGCGCGAGGGGATGACCGGCTATGCGCAGGAGGTGCTCGACAAGATGATTGCACCGAGCACCATCGAAGCCCGCCCGGAAGTCGCCGCCCACGTCCTGGGCATGATGAGGGGCACCCCGGCCGAGGGCGCGGCGGCTGCCCTGCGCGGCCGCGCCGAGCGCCCCGACTACCAGGAGCTGCTGACGCGGATGTCCGTACCGGCACTCGTGGTCGTCGGCACGGAGGACGCGTACACCCCCGTGAGCGACGCCGAGGACATGCACCGGCGCATCCCGAACAGCACCTTGGCGATCATCCCGGAGGCGGCCCACATGCCGAACCTGGAACGAGAGGACGACTTCAACACCGCCCTCTCGTCTTTCCTGACCGCTCTCCCCGCCCCCACCCCTCCCACCGCCTCCACCAGAAGGTAGACGTCCGCCCTTCCGGGGCCGCCTCTTCCTCGTCCACCCGTTCCGCCTCCGCCGTTGTTCACCCGCTCAGCGTGCGTCGTAGATGCCGCTGTAGCGGTAGTGGGCCAATGCGGTGGCACGCACCTTGGGGTCGGTCGACCCAGTTATCGAATCGCCCCGGCGCCAACCGGTCCGGGGCCAACCAGTCCGGGGCCAACCGGTCCGGGACCAGCCGGTCCGGGGCCACGACCGGCGGCGCGTCGCTTCCCCGTAGCTGCTGTGCCAGCCGCCGCCCGACGCCGCCTGCATACGTGACCCGGCCGGCCTCGGCAACCCACCTCCGCCCACCACCGGGTCCAGCCCGGCCCGACCCGCCCCGGCCCAGCCCGACCCGACCCCACCCGGCCCGGCGAGCGGTATCTCACCCGGAGCGAGGGCGAACACCCCATGGAACCGCCGCCCCGCTCCGGCCTCCCGAAAAGCCGGCACAAGACGGCTCGACTTACCGAATACCGCCCCGAAGTTACCTTCCCCAAACGGCAGTTACTCCCCGCACGGAAGATCGGTGCGGGACAACGGTTCGCCGCTGCCCCGGACAGCAGTCGGCGAACGTCCCGGCACCCACGACACCCCCATCGTCACTCCGCGGCGGCCACCAGGAGGTGGACCAGACCCACCCGCTCCGCTCGCCTTTGATCGCCGCGCCGAGCCGCGCTCAGGACGCCATAACGAGCCTGCCACCGCACCACTGCGATGCCCCCCGCGCCCCTCACTTCCCCTCGCTTCCCCTCACGCCGTCTGGTGCACCCTCCCGTACGCCAACAAGGCCCGGTGCGGCAGCACGAGGCCACCGTGCCCGTCCGCGAACTCCTCAGCCAGCAAGGCAAACTGCTGCCGAATACGCTCGACTCCCTCCGCCCCCTGGCTGGTGACGATCCGTCCCATCGTGGCCACCCCTGCCGCCGCCCCCTGCCACCACTCCGCCGCCGTCGTGTGGTGCTCCCAGGCCAGGGAACGGCACCCCGTCTCGACGAGCCCCGCCTCGTTCAGCAGCGCCGCGAGCCCGTCCTCCGTGCGCGGAAAGTCGTCCTCCGGCGCAAGCGCAGGCACATCGGCCGGTCGCGGCACCCCGGCTGCCGCTACGGCCCGCCCGAGCAGCGCCTGCCCGGATGCTGCGGGCGCCGCCCAGATCGTCACGGCGATCCGCCCGCCCGACCGGGTCACCCGACGCAGCTCCGTCAGCGCCACCCGCGGTCGCCCCACATGATTGAGCACAAAGTTCCCCACAACAGCGTCGAACTGGCTGTCCCTAAAGGGCAGGCGAGCCAACTCGGCTATGTATACAGAGGCGCCCGGAACAGCCCGGGCGGCACGCCTGGCCATCCCTGGCTCGGCATCCACGGCCACCACCTCGGCACCCCGCGCGCCCGCCGCCGCAGCGACCGACCCCGGACCTGTCCCCACGTCGAGCACCCGCATGCCCGACCCCACCCCTACGGCTTCGAGCAGCGCGGGCACCGGATACGTACACAGCCTGCCGAACCCAGCCTCGTACGCAGCCGCACTCCCCGCCCAAGCCCGCCGCTCACTCACATCGAACGGCGTCTGCACCCGCGCCACACCGCCAACCTCATCGGTCTCCAGCACCTCAGCCACCTCCGCCACCTCCGCCGCATTCATGGACTATCCCCCTCAACTGCCCGCCAACCGACCGTCAGGCTCATCTCGACTCCCCCGCCCCGCCCCTCCCCCGCCCCGCCTCTCCACCACCCTCGCCTGCCTCTCCACCACCCTCACTCCCCCACCCACCCCCACTCCTCCACCCGCCTCCCACTCACACTTCGACTCGCCCCAAGTCAGCCCAGTCGCGGCCTGACACCGCCCAGCGGAGCCGTGCGCACCCTGGCCCGCCCCGGGCCTGGATCGCCCCAACTGACCATGCTTCGGCCGGAGTCGGCCAGAGACAGGCGCGCCCCGCCCTCCGGCTTGTCCCGGGCTCAGCCCGACTCACCCTGGACCCAAGGCTGTTACCCACCCGTAACCTACCGATGGGTTACCTTCGGTAAGGGTCGGACTTTACTCTCCAGTCACCTCGGGCCGGGCGTATGCCCCTCCTGTCCCCGGACAGCGTGCGCCGGCTCGCATCGAGATCTGGAGCAGAAGATGACCCCCTCTCGTACGACCCTGCGCGCCGCGATCGGCACCGTTTCGGCGGCGGTGCTGGCCACGACCGTGCTCACCGGCGCACCGGCCACCGCCCAGGCGGCAACCCCGGAGGCCGCCCCCGCGGCCACGGCATCCGCCGGCTCCGCTTCGGTGCGGTTCGTCGACATCAAGGGCGAGGGCGGGATCACCCTCAAGGCCAACGTCTTCACCCCGGCCGGTGCGGACGGTACCCGGCGGTACCCGGTCATCGTTCTGCCCACCAGCTGGGCGATGCCGCAGGTGGAGTACATGGCGCAGGCCAAGAAGTTGGCCGACGCGGGATATGTGGTCGTCGGATACAACTCGCGCGGCTTCTGGCAGTCCGGCGGGCAGATCGAGACCGCCGGGCCCGAGGACATCGCTGATGCGTCCAAGGTCATCGACTGGGCCCTTGCGAACACCCCTGCCGATCCGCAGAAGGTCGGTATGGGCGGGGTCTCCTACGGGGCCGGGATCAGTCTGCTGGCCGCCGCGTTCGACAAGCGGATCAAGGTGGTTGCGGCACTCAGCGGCTGGGCCAACCTGATCGACTCGATCTACAGCGGACGGACCCAGCATCTGCAGGCTGCGGCGATGCTCGGCGGCGCGGGTGAGCTGACCGGACGCCCGAGCCCCGAACTCCGCACCGTCCTCCATGACTTCATGACCTCCAACCTCGCCAAGGAGAAGGACCTGCTCGCCTGGGGGAAGAAGCGCTCCCCCGCCACCTATCTGGACCGGATCAACGACAACGGTGCGGCGATCATGTTGGGGAACGCGTGGGGCGATTCGCTCTTCCCGCCCAACCAGTACGCCGACTTCTTCGAGAAGCTCAAGGGGCCGAAGCGGCTGGAGTTCCGCCCCGGCGACCATGCGACCGCCGAGGCCCTCGGGTTGTTCGGGCTGCCCGACGACACCTGGACCGACACCAAGCGGTGGTTCGACCACTACCTCAAGGGCACCGACAACGGGATCGACAAGGAATCTCCGGTACTGCTCAAGTCGCGTTCCACCGGTGCCTACGAGGGCTACAAGAGCTGGAAGGACGTGCCGTCCGCACACCGGAAGATCGCCCTGGACGGCAGCCGGCAGATCCACACCAACTGGGACTCCGGCGCCGACGGCGGGCTGATCTTCCTCTCCAGCATGCTGGACCAGTTCTTCCGGCTGCCGCCGATGGCCTCGATCCCGCTGCTGCCGCGCTCGCTGGCCGCCGTCTGGCAGACCGAGCGCTACGAGACCGGGCAGCGGGTCCGCGGCACCACCCGTCTGCACACCACCGTCACCAGTACCGCGGAGAGCGGTACCGCGATCGCGTACCTCTATGACGTCGGCCCGCTCGGCATCGGCAAGCTGGTCACCCACGCGCCGTTCACCTTCCACGGCAAGACGCCCGGGCAGCCGTTCGGCGTGGACCTGGAGCTGTTCTCCACCGCCTACGACGTCCCGGCGGGCCACAAGCTGGCGGTGGTCGTGGACACCGTCGATCCGCTGTACATCGAGCACAATCCGTCCGGCGCCCGGCTGACGTTCTCCTCCCCGGCGGACGATCCGTCGTACGTCTCCGTCCCGGTGCGCGACTAAAGAGCACGGGGGTGCGGGCCCCAGGTCGTCGGCGCGGAGGAGAGTGCCGGCGAGGGAAAGACGGACGCCGAGGGAACGGGCGACGTCGAGAGGGCTGAGAGAGCTGGGAGAGCTGGGAGGGGTTGGAGGGCTGGGAAGGGTAGGAGGGGTGGGAGGGGTGAGAGTCGGCATGGCGGGGTCTCCTCAAAGGGTGTCGTTTGACGGGTTGTTCGTGTCATCAACGGTTCCATGAACGCCGGGCCCGGTCATCGCACCACGGGTTGACCCCACCTCAACCCGTGGTTCTCATACCGTGGTTCTCATGCCGTGGTTCTCGACCTGCGCTCCCTCTCAACCTGTGGGTCTGCCCCTCAAAGGCCGCCGGCTGTCGGCCGCCCACAGCCCGAGCCCGAGGACCGGTCGTAGGCCCCAAGACGTACAGCGCGCGCCCGAGGCGGCGGGGGTGCGTCGTCGCTAGCCTCAGCGCATGGTCACCTCCCCACCTCCGGCCCGCGACGCCGGGCAGCGGAAGCACGATGTGCTGGCACGACTGATGACGGACGAGGACGCCTGGGTCTCCTCGGCTTCCGCCGACGGCGCGCCCCACCTCGTGCCGTTGTCGTTCGTCTGGCACGACGAGCGGCTGGTGATGGCCACGAAGAAGAACAACCCGACGGCCCGCAATCTCCGGGTCAACGGCGCCTGCTGGGTGGCGCTGGGCCCCACCCGGGACGTGGTCCTCATCGAGAGCACGGTCGAGACCGTCGCCTCCGACGCGCTGCCCGACGGCACAGGCAGGGCGTTCACCGAGAAGCTCGGCTGGGACCCGCGCGGCCGGGACGCCTGGGTGTTCCTCGTCTTCACGCCGCGCCGGATCCTGGCCTGGCGCGAGGAGAACGAGCTCGCGGGGCGGGAGCTGATGCGGGACGGGGTGTGGCGGGTGTAGTAGCCCCGCGCGGCCGTATGCCCGGGTGGGGGCGGCCGGTGACCCGGTGCGGTCCGGTAGTCCCGAAGCGGTCGGTGGCCCGGGGCGGCCCAGTAGTCCCGAAGCGGCCGGTGGCCCGGGGCGGCTCGGTAGCCCGGAAGCGGCCGGTGGCATGATCGCCGGTATGGGAAATTCCGCCCCGCGCCCGCAGTCGCGGCCGCAGCTGCCCACGACCGAGTCCGCCGTCACGGCCGTCCGGGAGGTCGCCGAGGAGTACCGCCTCGAAGTGACCGTCACGGAAGACATCGGTGCGGATGTGACCTCCCGGCGTACCACCGCCGGGGCGTTCACCGTGCTGGACCCGGACGGCTCGCTGCCGCACGAGGCGTTCCTGGAGCTGGGCGGGGACCCGGCGGTCACCGTCCAGTTGTTCCCGGAGGACGATGCGAAGATCACCGTGGACGGGGTGGAGTTCGCGGATGTGCCGCGGGATGCGGTGCCGGCGTTCCTGCGGTCGGTGTACGGCGGCTTGGCCCACGTCAAGACGCGGTTCTTCCCGCCGGGTCAGTGGCTGGTCGTTCCGCTGCCCGGCGATGAGACGTACAAGGAGCTGATCCTGGGCGGAGCGCTCAGCCCCTGGCTCGCGCGCCGTGTCCGCTGACGGAGGCCCAAGAGCAGCACGGGAGGGCCCGGGGCAAGCGGACCCCGCCCTCTGCCGCAGGGCACCTCCCTCAGGGCACCTGTCTCAGGCCGCCTACGGGCACGCATGCCTCAGAACGCCTGCTTCAGGGCGTGTGCCGTTGGTGGTCGCCCGTCATGAGGTTTCCCGGTTCCGCGGCGGCCACCTCGGCGGACTCGACCTTGGGGTTGCGCTTCTGGCGCCGGGAGACCCAGTTGGCGAACCAGGAGAGCAGCATGCACATCCCGATGTAGATCGGCGCGATGATCATGACGACGGGGATGAACGGCAGGTCGTAGTCGAGGTTGGAGGCGATGAGCTTGCCGGCGTGCAGGAACTCCTCGTAGGTGATGAGGAATCCCAGTGAGGTGTCCTTGAGTGCGACGACCAGCTGGCTGATGATCGCCGGCAGCATCGCCCGGACCGCCTGCGGCACCAGGACGTACGTCATGACCTGCGTCTTGCGCATGCCGAGCGCGTAGGCGGCCTCGCCCTGGCCGCGTTCGACGGCGTTGATGCCGCTGCGGAAGACCTCGGCGAGGACCGAGCCGTTGTAGAGCGTCAGGCCGGCGACCAGGGCGGGCAGCGGCGCCACCTGGAGCGCCACGTAGATGAAGAAGATCATGACGAGCAGGGGCATCGCGCGGAAGAACTCCACGATCAGCGTGCACAGCCAGCGGAGCGGCCGGTGGACGGAGAGCCGCCCGGTGGCGAGCACCGCGCCGAAGGCCAGCGAGAGCACCGCGGCGAAGCCGAAGGCCCGCAGGGTGTTGGCCAGGCCGTTGAGCAGGAGTTCCTGGATCCCTGCGTAGGTGAAGGGGCTCCATTTCGCGGTGGTGAACTGGGCGGTGACGAAGAGCAGGTAGAGGATCCAGCCGATCAGCGCGAGGATCACGAGCGTCCCGGCGAGGCCGTAGGCCCGGTGGCGGGCCCTGGCCCGGGGGCCGGGGACGTCGTAGAGGGCGTTGGCGGTCATCGGGCGACTCCGTAGTGCTTCTCCAGCACGTTGAAGATCGCGCTGATGGACAGGGTCACGATCAGGTAGCCGACGGCGATCCAGACGAAGGTCCAGATGATGCTGTAGCCCAGCTCGTTGAGCGGTTTGTAGACGCCGAGCAGTTCGACGACGCTGAAGGCGCCGGCGATCGCGGAGTTCTTGGCGAGCGCGATCAGGGTGGAGCCGATGGGTGGGATGACGGAGCGGAACGCCTGGGGCAGGACGACGATGCCGAGGGTCTGCGGGAAGGTCATGCCGAGGCTGCGGGCCGCCTCGCCCTGTCCGGTGGGGACGGTGTTGATGCCGGAGCGGACCGCCTCGCAGATGAAGGCGGAGGTGTAGCAGCCGAGCGCCAGGATGGCGAAGAGCTTGAAGGGCAGGACCAGGCCGAAGCGTGGCAGGCCGAGCACCACGGCGAAGAACAGCAGGGTGAGCGGGGTGTTGCGGAGCACCGTCACCCAGGCGGTGCCGAAGGCTCGCAGCGAGCGGACCGGGGCGACCCGGAAGGCGGCCATGAGGAAGCCGATGGCGAGCGCCAGCAGGGAGGAGTAGACGGTGAGTTCGACGGTGCCGAGCAGCCCCTCCGCGTAGAGGGAGAGGTTGTCGAGGAGAACGTTCATCGGTCGGTTCCTTGGCGGCTCAGGTCGCCGGGTAGCGGTCGATCGGGGGCGGCTTGGGGGCGGGCGCCCCGGACAGGCCGAGGGTGGCGTCGTAGGCCTTGTTCCAGTTGCCGTTCTTCTCGTTCGCGGCGAGCGCGTCGTCCAGGGCGAAGCGCAGGGCGTTGTCGGCGCGCGGGACGCCGATGCCGTACGGCTCCTCGGAGAAGGGTTTGCCGACCACCTTGAGCTCGCGGGGGACCTTGGCGGCGTAGCCGAGCAGGATCGCGTCGTCGGTGGTGACCGCGTCGACCTGGTACGTGAGCAGGTTGTCCACGCACACCGAGTAGGTGTCGTAGGCGACGAGGACGGCCTTGGGGTACTCGGACTGGATGCGCTGGTAGGGGGTCGAGCCGGCCGCGGAGCAGACGCGTTTGCCGGCCAGGTCCTGCGGTCCGTGGATGTCGTGCTCGTCGGTGCGCACCAGCAGGGACTGGCCGGCCATGTAGTAGGGGCCGGCGAAGCCGACCAGTTTCTTGCGCTTGTCGTTGATGGTGTAGGTGCCGACGTAGAGGTCGATCTGGCCGTTCTGGAGGGCGGTCTCGCGGTTGGCGGAGGCGATGGTCCGGAACTGGATGGTGCGGGGCGGGAATCCGAGGGCGGCGGACATCATCTTGGCGATCTCGATGTCGAAGCCCGTGTAGACGCCGGTGGCGGGGTCCTTCTCGCCGAGGTAGGGCTGGTCCTCCTTGACGCCGATGATGAGGTGGCCGCGGCGCTTGGCCGCCACCCAGGTCGGGGAGGACGGCAGGCGGAAGTTTTTGGCGACCGGGTACCGGGGCAGTTCGCTGCCCTTGGGGCCCTTGACCGGTGGGCTGCCGGCCCGGCCGCAGCCGGCGAGGACCAGCGCGAGGACGGCCACTACGGCGAGCAGGAGGGCCCTGCGGGTGCGGGGCAGGTGCGCGGTGTGTCGGTATGGCATGGCGGCACCCCCGTTCAGTGCTTGAGGATCTTCGAGAGGAAGTCCTTCGCCCGCTCGCTGCGCGGGGCGGTGAAGAATTCCTCGGGGGTGCGGTCCTCGACGATCCGGCCGTCGGCCATGAACACCACGCGGTTGGCGGCGGACCGGGCGAAGCCCATTTCGTGGGTGACCACGACCATCGTCATGCCCTCCCGGGCGAGCTGCCGCATGACCTCCAGCACCTCGTTGATCATCTCCGGGTCGAGTGCGGAGGTCGGCTCGTCGAAGAGCAGCGCCTTGGGGTCCATGGCGAGCGCGCGGGCGATGGCGACGCGCTGTTGTTGGCCGCCGGAGAGCTGGGCGGGATACTTGTCGGCCTGCGAGGCGAGCCCGACCCGGTCCAGGAGCTCACGGGCGCGCCGCGCGGCCTCGTCCTTCCGCTTCTTACGGACCTTGACCGGGGCCAGCATGATGTTGTCGAGCACGGTCCGGTGGGCGAAGAGGTTGAACGACTGGAAGACCATGCCGACGTCGGCGCGCAACTGGGCGAGTGCCCGGCCCTCTTCGGGCAGCGGTCTGCCGTCGAGGGTGATCGTGCCCGATTCGATGGTTTCCAGGCGGTTGATGGCCCGGCACAGGGTGGACTTCCCGCCCCCGGAGGGCCCGATGACCACGACCACCTCGCCACGACCGACGGTGAGGTCGATGTCCTGGAGGACGTGCAGTTTTCCGTAGTGCTTGTTGACCCCGCGCAGTTCAATCAGCGCCTCACCGGCCATGTCCGATCTGCCCACTCTCATCCGTACAGCGGAGAGCCCGCAAACTACCGGGGAGAGGGGGGTGCTTCGCCCTGACACGCACGTACAGCGATGTTTGAGAGGATAAATCGGTTAAGTCGGTTTGATGCTGTCCGGGTTCCGGCGGTGCGCCCGGGGCGGGTGCGGGGCCGGTCGGGGCGGGCCCGGCCCGCGGGTCAGCTCTCCGCGGCCTCGGCGTACACCTGGGAGAGCTCGGGTGCGCCGTCGTCGGCCCACTGGTGGCCGGCCGCCACCACGTCGATCTCGCGCCCGGACGCCAGCCGGACCACCGGCTGCCCGTCCGGCCAGACGTGCCAGGCCGCGCCGCGGACCGTGCGTACCAGTACGGTGCCCAGGTACAGGCCCGCGTCGTTGCCGAGCCAGGGGGCGACCTCGGGGTCGTCCCGCCAGTCCGGCTGGAGCTGGTCCAGGCGCTCCAACGAGCGTACGGAGTCGTCGAGTTCGACCCCCGCGGTGGCGGCGTGGGACCGTAGCAGCTCGCACTCGGACAGCAGCTCGATGACGCTCTCCGGGTCGGCGCGCACCGACTCCGCGAGCGGCACGGACCGGCGGGAGGGCGGTCGCTTGCGCCACTTGTCCAGGAAAGACATGTTCATGGTGTGCAGGGTCCCACCCGACCTGTGGTCGGGGCCACAGGCGCGCGGCGTGACCCGGGCGCCGTACGCCTCCTTGACGCGCCTGCGCCGGCTCCCTACCTTCAGTGCGCCCGGAGCGGTTCTGCGATCGGAGGGGGACACGGACCGATGCGCCTATGCCGATGGGGTACCGCCCTGACACTGCTGCTCCTGACGACCGCCCTGCCGGGCACCGCCCTCGCGCCGGCGGCCGCGGCCACCACGGCGCCGGCGGCGCCCCGCCCGCTGCCCCGGCTCTTCGACAACACGGCGGTGAGCGACAACTCCCGCCCGGACGCGGCCGATTTCGACGGCGCGGGCCACTCGCTGTCCGCCCAGGACCTGGCGGCGGCCGGCTGGTCGCCGGGGACCGTGCTGACCCTCGACGGCGCACGGCTGAGCTGGCCGCACAGCACGGCCGGGACGCCGGACAACGTACGGGCCGACGGGCAGGCGGTCGCTGTGCGCGGCCGGGGAGATGCGCTGACCTTCCTCGTCGCCGGTACGGGCGGACAGGCCACCGGCCGCGGAACCGTCCGCTACCGCGACGGCTCACACCACGCGTACCAACTCACCGCCCCTGATTGGCGCTCCGGCCCCCTGAGCACCAAGGCGGTGGCGCTGCCGCACGTCAACGGCCCGGCCGGGCCGTCGGCCGGTCCGGCACGGCTGTACGCGGTGACCGTACCGCTGCGGCCCGGGCGGAAGGTGGCGTCAGTGGTGCTGCCGCCCGCGTCCCCGGCGGCCGCCCTGCACGTCTTCGCGCTGTCGGTACGGGACACCGGGCGCGGCCGCACCGGGAGTTGGGCGGCGAGCACGGCCGGCTACCGCGCCGTCGGCCCCTGGCGGGACCGTACGGTGCGGCTGGTCATCCACAGCGGCGCGGGCGGGCCGCGGGCGCGGATCCGGGTCGCCAATACCTTCGCGGCGGCCCCGGTCTCCATCGGGGCGGCGAGCATCGCGGTGCGCGGTGCGGGAGCGGCCGCCGACGGCCGGCCGGTGGCGCTGACCTTCCGGGGGCGGGCCGGAGCCCGGATCCCGGCGGGCGCGGAACTGTTCAGCGATCCCGCGCGCTTCACCGTCCCGCCGGACACCGATCTGCTGGTGAGCCTCCATCTGCCCGGGACGGTGGCCGCGGCGCCGGTGCACCAGGAGGCGGCCCAGCTCTCGTACGTGAGCGCCGACGGCGGCGGCGACCGCACGCGGGACCCGGACGGCGGCGCCTACCCGCAGACCATGGCCTTCTGGCCGTTCCTGACCGGTCTGGAGGTCGACGGCGGGCCCGGCTCGATCGTCGCGCTGGGCGATTCGATCACCGACGGGGTGAAGTCGACGAGCGGCGCCGACCGCCGCTGGCCGGACGTCCTCGCCCGCCGCTTCGGGTCCCAGCACGGGCTGCCCCGTTACGGCGTGCTCAACCACGGCATCTCGGCGAACCGCATCGTCACCGACCGCTATCCAGGCGACGGGGTGAGTACGGACACCGGAGGGGTCAGCGCCCAGCACCGGCTGGAACGGGACGTACTGGCCCAGGCCGGGGCGCGGACCGTGGTGGTCTTCGAGGGCATCAACGACGTGCGCTGGGGCACCCCGGCCGAGGACGTCATCGCCGGTCTGCGGGCGCTGGCCCGGCGGGCGCACGAGCGGGGGCTGCGGGCGGTCGCGGCCACCCTCACGCCGTGCGGCGGCTACCCGGACTGCACGCCGGCCGTGGAAGCCCGCCGCCAGGCCGTCAACGCCTTCCTGCGGGACGGGGCCGGCCGGGGCGCCTTCGACGCGACCCTGGACTTCGACGCCGTACTGCGCGACCCGGCGGCTCCGGACCGCATGCTCCCCTCCTACGACAGCGGCGATCATCTGCACCCGGGCGACGCGGGGCTGCGCGCGCTGGGCGAGTCGGTCGAGCTGCGGGCGCTCGTGCCCGCACGGGCGTTCGTGCGCTGAGCAACCCGCCTCGTGCCGCTCTGAGGGAGGCCGCTACGCCCCGACGGGCTGGACGTCCAGGTCCACCACCACCGGGGCGTGGTCCGAGGCGCCCTTGCCCTTGCGCTCCTCGCGGTCGACGTAGGCGTCGGAGACGGCCTTGGCGAAGGGGGCGTTGCCGTAGACCAGGTCGATGCGCATACCGCGGTTCTTGGGGAACGCGAGCTGGCGGTAGTCCCAGTAGGTGTACGGGCGGTCGTACTTGAGGGGGCGCGGGACGATGTCCGACAGGCCCGCCTCGCGGAGCGCCTGGAGGGCGGCGCGCTCGGCGGGCGTGACATGGGTGGAGCCGACGAAGACGGCGGGGTCCCAGACGTCCTCGTCCGTGGGGGCGACGTTGTAGTCCCCGAGGACCGCGAACGGGCGGTCGCCCGCCGCGTCCTCGGCGACCGCGGTCTTCAGGGCCTCGAACCAGCCGAGCTTGTAGGCGTAGTGCGCATGGTCGACCTCGCGGCCGTTGGGAACGTAGACCGACCAGACCCGGGCCTGGCCGCAGGTCGCCGAGATGGCCCGGGGCTCCTCCACGCCGTCGTACTGCGGCCCGCCGGGGAGGCCGATGACGACGTCCTCCAGCCCGACCTTGGACAGCACGGCGACGCCGTTCCACCTGCCGTTGGCATTGACCGCGGCCTCGTAGCCGAGCTCGCGGAGCTGCTCGTACGGGAACTGCTCGGCGGTGCACTTGGTCTCCTGGAGGCACAGCACGTCCGTGCCGGAGCTCTCCAGCCAAGCCAGCAGCCGCGGCAGGCGGGCGGTGATCGAATTGACGTTCCAGGTCGCGATGCGCATGTCTGCAAACCTACCGCCCGCCACTGACAGCCCGGGTCCGGTCCCGGCGCGGACCGGGTCCGGCCCCGGGCGCTGGGGCCCGGTCACCCGGGGGGTTCAAGGGCTCAAGGGTTCAGGGGTTCAGGGGTTCAGCCCACCGCGGTGTGGCTGCCGGGGGTGAGCCGGCCGTGGTCCGTGCCGCCGAGCTTGTCGATCATGGAGTCGTAGACCGGGCGGGCGTGGTCCTGGAGCAGGCTGTCGTGGATGTCGATGGCCCGCCGGGGCGCGACCTCGCGGACGTAGTCGATGACCTCCGCCACCTTGTTCCAGGGGGCGTGGACGGGCAGCAGCAGGGTGTCGACCGTACGGCCCTCGGGGACCGTGAGGGCGTCGCCGGGGTGGAACACCGCGCCGCCGTCGAGGAGAAAGCCGACGTTGGTGATGCGCGGGATGTCGGGGTGGATCACGGCGTGCAACTGGCCGTGCACCTCGACCTCGAAGCCTGCCGCGGTGAAGGTGTCGCCCTCGCCGACGGTGTGCACGCGGCCCGGGAACGCGGCCGAGAGCTGCTCGGCAACACTGGCGAGGGTCCAGATCTCGGCGCCGGGGTTGGCCTCCATGCCCGCCCGCAGCCGGTCCTCGTTGAAGTGGTCCATGTGCTCGTGGGTGACCAGGATCGCGTCCGCGCCGACGGCCGCGTCCTCCTCGCTGAAGACACCCGGGTCGATGACGAGCGTCTGCCCGTCCTTCTCCAGCCGGACACAGGCATGGGTCTTCTTGGTGAGTTCCATGCCTGCCATCTTGCCGTCCCATGGGGCGGGCGGGGCGCCGCACGGCGGGGCGGGGCCCGACCCGCTCCCCTGATGCCTGTGCGGGCCCCCTATTCCTCCGGCGTCGTCTCCTCGCGGATGATCTGCTGGGCCACCGCGAAGGCGGAGTTGGCGGCCGGAACGCCGCAGTAGATGGCGGTGTGGAGGAGGACTTCCTTGATCTCGGACGGGGTGAGGCCGTTGCGGAGGGCGGCGCGGGTGTGCAGGGCCAGCTCCTCCTTGTGGCCGCGGGCGGTCAGTGCGGTGAGCGTGATGATGCTGCGGGTGCGGCGGTCCAGGCCCGGCCGGGTCCAGGTCTCGCCCCAGGCGTAGCGGGTGATGAAGTCCTGGAAGTCGCCGGTGAAGTCGTCGGCGGCGGCCTGGGCGCGGTCCACGTGGGCGTCGCCGAGGACCTCCCGGCGGACCTTGATTCCCGCCTCGTACGTGCCGCCGCGGTCCTGCTCGGGCTGGGCGAGGCCGGCCTCTATGGCGGCGGGCGGTGCCTGCGGGGGTGGCGGGGGCGCGATCTGCGGCTTGGGGGCGGCGGCGCCGATGGCCGCCTGACCGCCGGGGCCGGGCTTGTCGTGCCAGGCGGTGGTGAAGTGCCGGATGAGCAGCTCGGTGACGGCCGCGGGCTGCTCGACGGGCGCCAGGTGGGAGGTGCCGGGCACCAGCGCCAAGCTCGCGTCCGGTATGCCGGCGACCAGGGTGCGGGCGTCCGTGGTCGGGGTGACCTGGTCCTCGGAGCCGACGACGACGAGCGTGGGCACGCCGACCCGGCCGAGCGAGGAGCGTACGTCGAAGGAGGCCAGTGCCTCGCAGGCGGCGATGTAGCAGCCGGGGTCGGTGGTCCGCACCATCTGGACGGCCCATTCGACGATGGCGGGCTGGGCGCCGGCGAAGCCCTGGGTGAACCAGTGCTCGGGGGCGGTGCGGGCGATCGGGTCGAGTCCGTTGGTGCGGATGACGACGCCGCGCTGCCGCCAGGCGTCGGCGGTTCCGTAGCGGGGTGAGGAGGACACCAGTGCCAGGGAGGTGACGCGGTGCGGGCGGGTGAGCGCCAGCTGGGTGCCGATGGCGCCGCCGATGTTGCAGCCGGCGTAGCCGAAGCGGTCCACGCCGAGGCCGTCGAGCGTGGCGATCAGCCGGTCGGCCAGCTCGGCGACGGAGGACGCCGCGTGGGCGGGAGAACCGCCGTGTCCGGGCAGGTCGAAACGGATGACCCGCCAGTGGCGGGTCAGCTCGGGGATCTGCCGGTCCCACATGTGCCATGTGGTACCCAGAGCGGCACCCAGGACGAGTACGGGGGCGTCGTCGGGACCGTCGATCCGGTGCTGCAGGGTCTTCTCACTCACCCGACCACGCTACCCACTCTCTGACGCGTTCCTTACATCCGGGTCAGGAGGAGCCGTCGGAGCGCGGCCGCCGACCGCGCCCGAAGCGGGGTTTGCGCAGGTCAGAGCCTCAGTGTGGAGACGACGTGGACGATCGCGTGCCTCGTCTCGTCGTAGCTCACCGTGGTCTGCTGCTACGGATGCGGTGCCTTGCTCGTGATCAGGGCCGGGGTCTTCTGGCCTGGAGAAGTGGCGTTGCGGGGTGGGCGCGGACAGCTCACTCACGCCGTGCTCGCTGTGGCGCCCTCCAATCGCAGCTCGCGAGCGCGGAGTGGGGTCGTTCTGCCACCCTTCCTGCGTCGTGGTCTGCTGGATCACCGTGCCGATGCCGGAGCCGCCCTCACGGCCGGAGCCCCGTCTCTGGAATCCACGCGTGTCGCCAAACCTCTCGACTGGTCGGCTGGCTCGTCCAGTTGGGCCACGGCGTGTTCCTCCCGTCGCAGCAGACCGAGTGACGTGGGGTTTTCGGAGCCTGTGAGATCAGCCCGGGAGGGGGATGAACAGCAGGAGGCCGTGGGCGGTGGCTGCGGTGTAGCAGGCAGTGCCGGGGAAGGTGGCGGTGTAGAAGGGGGTGCCGACGGCGAAGACGGGGACGATGGCGTTGTGGATGGTGGCGGTGCCGTTGGCGTCGGTGACGGCGGTGCCGAGGTTGACCGGGCCGAAGAGCGTGGTGGCGGTGAAGGTCACCGGCTGACCGGCCACCGGCATCCCCGAGGCGGTCGTCAGGGTGGCGCTGAGGGTGGGGATGTAGAACTCGGGCAGCGGGGTCAGCCGGAGCCGGATCGTGCCTGGTTGCGCGGTCAGTGTTGTGGGGGTGGGGTTCACGGTGACGGGGGTGCTGGTGGTGGAGCCGGTGAAGCAGCTGTCACCGCCGTAGGCGGCGGTGAGGGTGCCGGTGGTCAGGGCGGTGGTGGTGAAGCAGGCCTGCCCCGAGGCGTTGACGGGGACCACCTGGGTCTGGCCGTTGGGGAGGGTGAAGGTGACCGTGCCGGTCGGCACGGTGGTGGTGCCTGGTGCCGGGGTGATGGTGGCGCACACGGTCACGCTCTGCCCGCAGGTGGAGGGGTTCGGCGTCACCGACAGCGTCGTCGTTGTGGGGTTGGGGCTCACGGTGACGGGGGTGGGGTTGCCGTTCACGGTCGCGGTGAACGAACCGGCGGTGTAGGTGTGGGTGGTCTGCCCGCTCCCGGTGGCGTCCAGGGGGACGGTGACCGTGGGGCTCGCGTCCCCGAAGTTCACCACCGCTGTCCCGTTCGGAGTCCCCCCGGAAATATTGAACGTCACCGGTTGCCCGCACACCGGCGACGCCGGCGAGGTCGTCACGGTCAACGGCGAAATCTCCGTCACGCTGGCCGAATTGGCGTTGGTGACGTAGACATTGCTGTTCTGCGCCGCCGCCACCGAGAACGGGAACGCGCCGACGGGGACGGTGGCCAGGACGGTGTTCGTGGTGCTGCTGATCACCGTCACGTTGTTGGAATTGCTGTTGCCGACGTAGACGTTGCCGGTCGGCGCCACCGCCACCCCGAACGGGCCCCCGCCGGTGGGAACGGTGGCCAGGACGGTGTTCGTGGTGCTGCTGATCACCGTCACGTTGTTCGAAACGGTGTTGGTGACGTAGACGTTGCCGTTGGGCGCCACCGCGATCACCCCCGGGACCGTGCCGGCGGGGACGGTGGCCACGACCGTGTTCGTGGCGCTGTCGATCACCGTCACGTTGTTCGAGGTCTGGTTGGCGATGTAGACGTTGCCGTTCTGCGCCACCGCCGCATAGCCCGGGAAACCACCGGTGGGGAGGGTGGTCAGGACGGTGTTCGTGGCGCTGCTGATCACCGTCACGGTGTTCGCGTTCCGGTTGGCGACGTAGACGTTGCCGTTCGCCGCCACCGCCACCGCGTCCGGGACCGCGCCGACGGGGACGGTGGCCAGGACGGTGTTGGTGGCGCTGCTGATCACCGTCACGTTGTTGGAAGTGCTGTTGGCGACGTAGACGTTGCCGTTCGGCGCCACCGCCAGCGCGAACGGGCCCCCGCCGACGGGGACGGTGGCCAGGACGGTGTTGGTGGCGCTGCTGATCACCGTCACGTTGTTCGAGCTCTGGTTGGTGACGTAGACGTTGCCGTTCGCCGCCACCGCAATCATGGCCGGGTCTGAGCCGGCGGGGACAGTGGCCAGGACGGTGTTCGTGGTGCTGCTGATCACCGTCACGTTGGCCGAATTGGCGTTGCCGACGTAGACGTTGCCGTTCGGCGCCACGGCCACCGCCAGCGGGGTCGTGCCCGCCGGGATCGTCACCGTGGAGAACGCCGCACTGAACGGCGCGGCCACAAGCCCCCGTACGGCGGCCACCTCGGATCCACCGGCCGGCACAACCGGCCGAACCCCGCAGGCTACCGCCGGAGCTCCCAGCCAACCCGTAGTCGATTCCATGACAAACCTCTCTCAGCTGAGAGGGCCGCCCGAGAACTCCCATCCGGGGCCCGCGTCGCACGGCGCCGGCATACGCGCGCCGGACCACCGCTTGCACACCGGGACAGAGAGAGGACGCACCGACACGTACCACGCACCGGTGCACCGCAGGGGTTGCCCATCTCTCCCCGGAGAGATGGGCAACCCACCGGATAACGGTCACCACCATTAACCCGAAATGGTCAATGGAACACCACCCTCTTGACTCGACTGTCACCCGGACAGACCAACGCACACAGCCCCACCCGGGCACGTCGTTGGAGAGGACGAACCTGGCAGGCGGCCGACTCGACGGCCACGTCACCGTCGAAGCCTTGTCGAAGCCTTCTCTCCGCAGCACACCAGTGCTCGGCCGGGAAGCCGAAGACCACCACCCAGCGGGCAGGTGCGCCTCCTTCCGGCAGGAGTGATCCACAGGCGTCGACGTTCGCTCCACTCGTACCAAGCGCCGCGTCCTGGGGGCCGACAAGACCCTGACCGCGGCTCCCGCCGAGGCGGGACCATGTGACGGTCACGCTGCCCGCGGCTCGATTCAGGCGGTCGCGCCGTGCAGGAGGATCGCGTTGATGAAGTCCGGGGCTTGGCGGACGCCCATGTGACCTTCGAGTGTCAGCTCCCACGCGGTCTCGGCCAGGCCGCAGAATGTCGAGGCCAGCCAGGTGGCCGGCATGTCGTTGCGCAGCAGTCCGGAGTTCTGGCCGCGTTCCACCAGCGAGGCGGTCCGCTTGAAGACCGCCTTGGCCCGCTCGCTGGCCTCGGGCACGCCCAGGACCTCCGGCTCCACGTAGACGAAGTTCCAGAGCTGGGCGAACGGCGTGTACTCGGCGACCACTGTGGCCAGCACCTGCTTCATGGGCGCGGTGTCGGCTTCGGCCCGGGCCAGCACCCGGTCGCAGTCGTCCAGGATCTTCTCGGCCATCGCCTGCACCAGCAGCTGGCGTGTGGGAAACAAGCGCAGCAAGGTGGCCCGGCTGATGCCCGCGCGCACCGCGATGACCTGCATCGAAGCCCCTCGGTCTTTGGCGAGGACCGCCGTTGCCGACTCCAGTACCTCCGCCGCGGCGGTACGCATCGTCGCGCCACCCTCCATTGCCTCTTTTGAAGCATTGATGCTTCAATGTATCCTCTGAAGTGTCAGTGACATTGTACTGAAGGGGGGTGTCACTGTTGTCCCGCAGCCGGACCGGCTGAGCGATCGCCACGGTGAGGCACTGTCTCTCCGCTGTGCGCCCCGCGTCACCGACGCGGATCGTCCGGGGGCCCGGCAGGAGCACCACAAGCCCGGTCCCGGGCACTTCCACGCCCTCGGCGCACTGAGCACGGAGCCCGCTTCGGCCACGCCCCCTCGGTGACGCGGCGGAGCAAGAGCGGCGCGCGAGCCCGCGCCACGCGAAGCCCGCGCCACGCGACGCGCCGACCAGCACGTACACGAGCGTGGGGTTTGTTGCGGCCCGAAGGGATCGGGTCGCCGCTGGTGCCTGCGCGCCCTTTTCCGCCCAAGGGACTGCCGCCGCTCGCGGCTGAGCGTTCGTCGAGACCTTGTCGAAGACAGATCACAGACACAGATCGGTACTCAGTCATGACCATGCACCGCCGACGATTCCTGCAGAACATGGGCCTGAGCCTGCCCGGCCTCGCCGCCCTCACGTCCCTGTCCGCCTGTAAGGGCAGCGCGACCGATGCGAAGACGTCAGCCTCGTCCGGGGGTGAACGGGTGATCGTCGTCGGTGCCGGGATCAGCGGCCTCGCCGCGGCCCGCCACCTGGCCGACCAAGGGAAGGACGTCGTGGTCCTCGAAGCGCGCAACCGGATCGGCGGCCGCATCTGGACCAGCGAGAAGTGGGCCGGTGTGCCGCTCGACCTCGGCGCCTCATGGATCCACGGCATCGACGGCAATCCGATCGCCGCGCTGGCCGCGAAGGCCACAGCGCGGACGGTCGTGACCAACCCCGACAGCTCCACCGACTACCTCGCCGACGGCAGCGAGGTCGACGATGCCCGGGCAAAGGCGATCGAGCGCTGGCAGAGCAGAATGGAGGACGCTCTGGCCTCATACCAGGAAGGCACGGACAAGGACGCGTCGGTGCGCAGCGTGGTGGAGCGTGCGCTGGGCTGGTCCTCGCTGTCGGACGAGGACAAGACTCTGGTCTCGTTCGGGCTGAACGACTACGAGCACGAGTACGCGGGCAGCGTGCGCCAGATGTCGGCCCTGCACTTCGACAGCGGGGCGGATATCAAGGGCAAGGACGTGCTGTTCCCCGGCGGCTACAGCCAGATCACCGATCTGCTCGCGCGGGGGCTGTCCATCCGGACCGGGCACGTCGTCGAACACCTCGACTGGGACTCCGGCGGTGTGACGGTCGGCACCAATAAGGGCACGTTCCACGCCGGCCACGTGGTGGTGACGCTGCCGCTGGGCGTGCTGCAGAGCAGCGCGGTCACGTTCGGCTCCCGCCTGCCCGCATCCAAGCGCACCGCCATCGACAAGCTCGGCATGGGGGTGCTCAACAAGTGCTACCTCCGCTTCCCCAAAGTGTTCTGGCCGGACACCGACTGGATGACCTACGTGCCGGAGGTGGACAAGTACGGCCAGTGGGAACAGTGGATCAACATCAGCCGCCCCACCGGCCAGCCGGTACTGCTCGGCTTCAACGCCGCCGATTTCGGCCGCACGATCGAAGGCTGGAGCGACACCCAGATCGTCAACAGCGCCATGGGAACGCTGATGACCATCTTCGGCAGTGACATCCCCGCCCCTGCCGGCTACCAGATCACCCGCTGGGCGTCCGACCCGTACGCGCAAGGCTCGTACTCGTTCAACAGGATCGACTCCACACCGGCCATGCGCGACCATCTCGCCGCCAGCGTGGACGGCCGGGTGCACTTCGCCGGCGAGGCGACGCACCGCAACTCCTACCAAACCGTCCACGGCGCCTACCTGTCGGGAATCCGCGCCGCCAAGGAAATCGCGGACTGAAAGAGTCGGCCTCGGCGGCGTCCACGCCTGCTCCATCCTTCAATGGCCGGCCCGGGCCTCAAGACGCGGCGCCGACCCGGGTCTCTGCCAAGTCGTCCGAGAGCTGCACTCCTCGCCACCCGGACCGACGCCTGGCCCACCTGCCACCGCGACATCTCCACACCCACACCACCTGACCAAGCACTGCTCAGTGCTTGCGTGAACAAGCGAACCAAGTGTCGGGCTCCGGCGCACTCGGCGCGGATCCCGACCCGACGGGAGGAACAACACCGTGGGCATCATCAGCTGGATCATCCTCGGCCTGCTCGCCGGAGCCATCGCCAAGATGCTGCTGCCCGGCCGCAACCCGGGCGGCCTGCTCGGCACCACTCTCATCGGCGTCGCGGGCGCCTTCGTCGGCGGCTGGCTCTCCGCCCGCTTCCTCGACCGCCCGGTGGAGGAGGACTTCTTCGACCTCTACACCTGGGGCGCCGCGATCGCCGGTTCCCTGGTGCTGCTCATCGGCTATCGCAGCTTGGCCGGCAACTCCCGCGGATGACCCGCCGTTGCCGTAGAGCTCGCCGAAGTCCTTCGTCGTCCCGGCAGGAGTTCCGCATCGGGCCGACGCTCCGGCAGGGCGCGCCGTCGTCGTGGCCCCAGGCTCACGACACCTGCGCTCGGTCTCGGCGCCTCCCTGCTCAGCAGGACGTCGCCCCCTGGACGGCGACAAACCGATGGTGCGTCCCTCGCCCCCTGTCAGTTCGTGCGCGCCATCGGCAGGCTGCCGCTCGGCCAGCGGTTCCTCGCAGCGCCTTCAACCGCTCGGCGCGGGCGGCATGGGCCGCGTCTACCTGGCCTATACCGCCGGCGGCCGCCCAGTTGCACTCAAGGTGGTCCGGCCCGAACTCGCCGAGGATCCCGGGTTCCAGCACCGCTTCGCCCAGGAGGGCGCCAGCGCCCGGCGTATCCACGGCCTCTACACCGCCCAGGTGGTCGACGCGGGCACCGACGCCACCACCCCCTGGCTCGCCACGATCTTCGTGCCCGGCCCCTCCCTCCAGCAGGTCGTCCACCGCCACGGCCCGCTGCCCGAACGGACTCTCCTGCTGCTCGTCGCCGGTATCGCCGAGGCCCTTCAGGCGATACACGCCGCGGGTGTCGTCCACCGCGACCTCAAGCCCGGAAACGTCCTTGTCGCCGCCGACGGCCCCCGCGTCATCGACTTCGGCATCGCCCGCGCCGCCGACGCCAGCCCGCTCACCGGCACCGGCCTGCGCATCGGCTCACCGGGCTTCATGGCTCCCGAACAGGCCCTCGGGCTGCCCGCCACCCCGCCCACCGACGTCTTCGCCCTGGGCTCTTCGATCGCCTACATAGGCTCCGGCGCACCCCCCTTCGGCGACGGGCCCGAGTCCGTCTGCCTCTACCGAGCGATACACGAGGAGCCCGACCTTTCCCACCTTCCGCACGGACTGCACGAGTTGGTCCGGCTCTGCCTGGCCAAGAACCCCGAGGACCGGCCGGACACAGCCTGGCTGATCGAGGCCGCCCGCCGCCACCCCGCAACCGGCGGCGAACTCCGCTTCTCCGACGGCTGGTTGCCCCAGCAGGTCAGCACCGATATCCACCGCCACACCGACCTGCCGACCACGGCTCCCCCGCCCGCGACCCTCCTCGACCCGGCCCGGTTCGCGGCCGACGCCCCGGCCGTACCCGTCCTTCCCTCCCCGACTGTCTCAAGGGCATCAACACCCAGCCCACCTCCACCCTGCCCTTCACCACCCTGCGCGCCGACCGCAGCTTCTGCGTCCGCGCCCACGGCGGCCGGGACATCGCCATCATCCGCACGCTCACCGACGGTTCGAACGACGACCCGGTGAAGATCTCCCTCACCTCCTACCGCTACTCCGACTGAGCCTGCCGGGAACACCGGCCAAGACCGGGCCGTCTCGACGACAGACCCCGTCACGGCCCCCGTCGCGCCGCCCTCACGCCACGGCTGAGCAACGCCTTCACCGCGCGCCGAGCGGACTGCCACGAGAACGACCTCTGCCTACCTCCGCGACCTCAAAGTCGGCCCGGCACGGCCGAGGGCGGGTGACGCGGCACACCGGGTGCGTCAGCGGTCGCCCGCGTCGTGGATCAGGAGGGCGATCTGCACCCGGTTGGTGAGGCCGAGCTTGGTCAGGATGCTGGAGACGTGGGTCTTCACCGTGGGCACGCTGATGAAGAGCTCCGCGGCGGCCTCGACGTTGGTGAGCCCCCTGCCGACCGCCACGGCGGCCTCACGCTCCCGGTCACCGAGGACCGCCAGCCGCTCGCGGGCCGCCCGCCGCCGCTCGTCGGCATCCGACTCCACCGTCACGGCCGTGATCAGCTGATGGATCACGGACGGCGACAGGACCGGATCCCCCGCGGCCACCTTCCGTACGGCTTCGACCATCTCGCGTGGCGGGGTGTCCTTCAGCAGGAACCCGGCCGCGCCCGCACGCAGCGCCCGCACAACGTACTCGTCGCTGTGGAAGGTCGTCAGCATCACGACCTCGGGCGCGGGCGGCCGGCTGCGCAGCAGCCGGGTCGCGGCCAGACCGTCCATGCCCGGCATCCGGATGTCCATCAGGACGACGTGGGGGGTGAAGGCGCGGACCAGGGGCTGCACCTCGGTCCCGTCCGCGGCCTCGGCGACGACGTCGATGCCGTCGGCCCCGGCGAAGAGCAGGCGCAGACCGGAGCGTACGAGGGGGTCGTCGTCGACGACCAGGAGGCGGATCATGCGGCCCACGGTAGCCAGGCCCTCAGGTGGTACCCGCCTTCGCCCCGGCCGTACGTGAGCCGGCCGCCCGCCAGCTCGGCCCGTTCGCGGAGGCCGATCAGGCCGAGGCCGCCGCCTGGTACGGCGGTGCGGAACGCGTCCGGCGGGACGGGGTGCTCAGTTCCACCGAGACCCCCTCCGACGGCCCGCCGGTGACCTCCACCCGTACCTCGGCCCCCGGCGCGTGCTTGCGGGCGTTGGTCAGACCTTCCTGGACGATCCGGTGGACCGTGCGGCCGGTGAGCGCGGCCACCTGTTCCGAGGCGGTGACGTCCAGCCGGGCCCGGATGTCCGTACCGGCCTCGCGGCTCTCCGCGAAGAGTCGTTCCAGGTCGCCCAAGCCCGCCTGTGGCCGGGTGCCCCCGGTCTCCTCCACCGTCGGGGCGCGCAACACCCCGATGACGGTGCGCAGTTCCTGCAACGCCCGGTGCGCGCTCTCCCGGATCACGGCAGCGGTGTGCGCGATCTCGGCCTCGGGCGCCCCCGGACTGAACTCCAGGGCGCCCGCGTGCAGACTGAGCAGCGACAGCCGGTGGCCGAGCACGTCGTGCATCTCCCGGGCGATCTCCTCCCGCGCCGCCCGCTGCGCCTCCTCGGTGCGCCGGGCCGCTTCCGTCTCGGCGCGGTCGACGCGCTCGTGCATCGCGCGTACGAACAGGCCCCAGCCGACCGCCGCTGCCACCAGCGCCACGCCGAGCAGACTCGGCCGGATGCAGTTCGACTACCTGCTGGAGCACGGGCTGCGCGGCGACCACCGGATGCTGGACATCGGCTGCGGCAACCTGCGGGCCGGACACCACTTCATCGCCCACCTGGATCCGGGCCACTACTACGGCATCGACATCTCACCCGACATCCTCGTCTCGGCCAAGCAGACGCTGACGGAGTACGGGCTGCAGAGCAAGCTGCCGCACCTGACCATCACGCAGGACCTGACGCTCGACTTCCTGCCCGACGCCCACTTCGACGTGGTGCACGCGCACAGCGTCTTCTCGCACTCCCCCATCGGAATCATCGACGAGTGCCTGGGCCATGTGGGGCGGGTCCTGGCGCCGGGAGGCTTCTTCGACTTCACCTTCGACCGTACCGAGGGCGTCGAGCACCAGGTATTGCGGGAGGACTTCTACTACCGCACCGAGACGCTGATCCGGCTGGCCGAACAGCACGGACTGACCGCCCGCTTCATGGACGACTGGGAGACGCGGCCGCACGGCCAATCGAAGATCCGGGTCACGGCACCAGACGGTTACCGGGCCTAGATGCACCGCGGGACGGCGTTGGTAACAGTGTTTCCGCTGGGCTACAGTGTTACCCATGAGCACGCTCTACCAAGACGCGCTACGGGCCGGCCAGGACGCCGTGCGCACCACGATCCTCGATTGCGCCATCAATCTGCTGGTCACGGACGGGCCCGGCGCGTTGACCATGCGGCGGATCGCGACCGACATCGGCTCCTCGACCAAGGTCCTCTACACCATGTTCGGTGGCAAGGAAGGGCTGGTCGATGCGCTGTACCGGGAGGGCTTCGCGCGGCTGCGCCGGGTGCAGGAACAAGTACCGCGTACGGACGACCCGTTGACGCACCTCACCCACCTCGGGGCGGCCTATCGGGAGCACGCGCTCGCCGAACCGGCCTACTACCGGGTCATGTTCGAGCAGGCCGTACCGGGCTTCCGGCCGAGCGCGGAGGCCCTCGCCATCGCCGAGACCGCCTTCGACACCTCGGCCGCCGCCGTGGCCGCCTGCATGGAGGCCGGGATCTTCCAGCCGGGCGATGCCCGCGAGTTGTCAAAGATCTTCTGGGCGGCATCGCACGGCGCGGTGAGTTTGGAGATCGCCGGACATTTCACGCCGGAGGACGGTGGCCGGCGCTATGAAGCGCTGATGGCGGCCGTGGCACGGGCGTTCAGCACCCAGCACGAGTCGAAGAACGAGGGGCAAGGAACATGACCACCACGCGCAACCGCTACCTGTCGGGGAATTTCGCCCCGGTCACCGAGGAAGTCACCGCCTACGACCTGCCCGTGACCGGGCGGATTCCGGCCCATCTCAACGGCCGCTATCTCCGCAACGGCCCCAACCCCCTGGGCATCGAGGACGCCGCCGCGCACATCTGGACCCTCGGCGCGGGCATGGTCCACGGGGTGCGCATACGGGACGGGCGCGCCGAGTGGTACCGCAACCGTTGGGTCCGTTCCGGCGCGGTCGCCGACCACCTCGGCGAGCCGCGCCGCGGCACCCCGATCGACGAACAGTTGGACATCTCGCCGAACGTGCAGGTCGTGGGCTTCGCGGGCAGTACGTTCGCACTCATCGAGGGCGGCATCCGTCCCTACGAACTCACCTACGAGCTGGAGACGGTGGGGCCCTGTGCCCTGGGAGCGACCCCGGAGGGGTACAGCGCCAACGCCCACTCCCTCTTCGACCCACGCACCCGCGAACTGCACTCGCTTGCCTTCCGCTACGGCTCCGATGACGTGCAGCACATCGTGATGGACGACTCCGGCACGGTGCGGCGGACCACCACCATCCCGGTGCCCGGTAACCCGTACATGCACGACTTCGCGCTGACCGACCACTATGTGCTGCTCTTCGACTCACCCGTGGTGTTCAGCCCCGCGCATCTGTCCACCGGCGTGCCGTTCACCTGGGATGACCGCCGTGGCGCGCGCGTGGGGGTAATGCCGCGCGAGGGGGGCGAGGTGCGCTGGTTCGGGCTCACACCGAGCCTGGTGGGGCACACCCTCAACGCGTACGAGAGGCCGCACGAGGACCTGCGCGGGTCGGGCACGGGCGGTTGTGACATCGTCGTCGACGTGATCCGGCATCCCGAAGGGTTCGACATCAGGGACGTCGGGTCCAGTCGCCCCACCCTGGACCGGTGGACGATCGACCTGGCGGCGGGGACGGTCCGGGAAGAACGCCTCGATGACCGGGTCCAGGAATTCCCTCGCCTCAACTCCCGCTATACGGGGCGCCCTTACCGGTACGGCTACGCCGCAGCGGTCGAGCTCTACGCCCCGCCCTGCGGCCCGGAAGACGACCGGCCGGACGAGGGGTTCAGCAATGCGCTGCTCAAACACGATCTGAGCCGGGGAACGACGGAAGCGCACGAGTTCGGGCGGGACGCAGCCGTGGGCGAGGGGGTGTTCGTCGCGGCGGAGTCGCCGGCGGCGGAGGATGACGGGTACGTCATGGCGTACGTCTTCAACCCGGAGCGGTCCGCATCCGACCTGGTCATCCTCCCTGCACAGGACTTCAGCGGCGAACCGGTCGCCCGGATCCACCTGCCGGTGCGGGTGCCGTTGGGTCTGCACGGGAGTTGGGTTCCGGAGGAAGACCGGTGAACGCGGACCCTCAACCGGCTGCCTGACCTGGCCGTAGCGCTCCGGAACGACGTAGCGCCTGGGAGCCGCTGGTAGCTGCCCGATGAGGCCGTGGCTTCGCCTGCGGCGCGCCTGCCCGCTTACCCGTCCACGTCGACGTAGTCGCCGGGGGCGGTGGCGGTGCTGGTGGTGGAGGTACCGGCGAAGGACCAGCGCCAGTAGCCATCCGTAGCGGCCTTGACGGTGGTTTTCAGGGCGCCGCCGCTCCCCGTGGTCACCGTCTTGACGGTGGTGTAGGTGTGGGTGCCCTTCTTGCGGAACTGGAGTTTCACCGGCTGGCCTGTGTAGCCGGCGTACTTGTAGGTCTCCCAGTCGGCGCGGGTCAGGTTGCCGGTGACGGCGAGAGTCTTGCCCTTCTTCACCGGCTCCGGCGAGGCGTTGGCCGTCAGCTTGGCGTAGCGCCTGACCTTCACCGTGGCGGCGACGTCCTTGACGATGTCGGACCCGCCGTTGACGACCACCTTCATCGTGGTGTCGCCCACGACCTCGTCCGCCTGGGCGGCGCCGGGAACAGCGAACGCGGACAGCGCCAGGGCACTGGCAACGGCGGCCATGGTGGTGCGCTGACGCATAAGTGTGTTTCCCCCACACTCTGGTGGCCCCGGGCTCGCCCCGGGGCCACAGCTGGCACGACGCGTCCGGCGCAGGGGAGTCAGATCACCCGGGTCAGGGCGGCTTGATCCGCCTCGGCGGCGGCGCGGACGGCACCGAAGACCACTGCCGAATCCCCGGGACGGTTGCACCGCAGAGAGGGTCAGGCCGAGTTTGGCGAAGATGCTGCGGATGTGCTTGTGGACAGCGCTGTCCGTGACGACGAGCCGTTCCGCGATGGCGTTGTTGCCCAGTCCCTCGGCCATCAGGACGAGTACGTCCCGCTCGCGAGGGCTGAGCCGGTCCAGCCGGGTGTCCTGGCGGGACCGGGTGAAGAGCTGCGTGATGACCTCGGGGTCGATGGCGGTGCCTCCGGCCGCCACCCGCCGAAGGACGTCCAGGAACTCCTCCACCCGCCCGACCCGTTCCTTGAGCAGGTAGCCGAGGCCGCCCACGCCGCCGGTGAGCAGCTCCGTCGCGAAGGTCTGCTCGACGTACGCGGACAAGACCAGGACGGCCAGGTCGTGTTGCCTGCGCCGGGCCTCGACCGCCGCGACGATCCCCTCGTCGGTGTGGGTCGGTGGCATCCGCACGTCGAAGATGGCGACGTCCGGTCTGTGTGCGTCGATGGCGTCCAGTGCCTCGCCGGGGGAACCCGCGATGGCCACCACATCGAGGGACTCGGCGCGCAGCAGCAGGGCGAGCCCCTCGCGCGGCAACGGGTCGTCCTCAGCGATCACGATCCGCATGGAAGATCCACCTCAAGGGTTGTCGGGCCGCCGGGCGGGCTGGTCAGGGAGAGGTTGCCGTCGTGTGCCGCGATCCGGCGGCGGATGCCGGTGAGTCCGGAGCCGCCGTCCTCGTCCGCCCCGCCCCGGCCGTCGTCCTCGACGCACAGGTGGAGACGGCCGCCGCGGCTGCGCGCCGTGACGGTGGCATGGCCGGCGCCGCTGTGCTTGGCGATGTTGGTGAGGGCTTCGGCCACGACGAAGTAGGCGGTCGCCTCGACGGAGGCGGCGCACCGCTCGGGTACGTCGACGTCGATCCGGCAGGGCACCGCGCAGTTCGCGGCCAGCCCGGAGAGTGCGCCGGTGAGTCCCCGGTCGGCCAGCACCGGAGGCAGGATGCCGCGCGCGACCGCACGCAGTTCGGCCAGCGCCTGCTCGGCGGTGGAGTGTGCGCGTTCGAGGACCTCGTCGGCGCCGGCGAGGTCGCGGGCCACCATGCGGCGGGCGGCGCCGAGCAGGATGATGACGGAGACGAGCCGGTTCTGGGTGCCGTCGTGCAGGGAGCGCTCGATGCGGC
Organism: Streptomyces sp. NPDC021749; assembly: GCF_040640655.1. Classification (NCBI taxonomy): domain Bacteria; kingdom Bacillati; phylum Actinomycetota; class Actinomycetes; order Kitasatosporales; family Streptomycetaceae; genus Streptomyces; species Streptomyces sp. NPDC021749. Next base: position 45,976 of record NZ_JBFACE010000033.1, read on the forward strand.
GCAGTTCGGTGGCATGGGCGTCCAGGGCAGCCGCGCGCGTGGCGGTGAGCTCGGCGACGCGCAGCGACAGGTCCGTCTCGGGGCCGGCCACCAGGAGTCGTCGTCCCGGGCGGGCCTGCAAGCGCGCCATGCCGGGGGTGAAGCCCAGGATGACGGCGGTCCAGCCGAGGCCCAGCAGGCCGACGGCGACCGCGTCCGGCCAGGATTGCACGTTCCCGAGCCCCAGCGACGTAGTGGCCACCTCCTCGGGCGCGAACCGCCACCACAGCGGGAAGGTGCCGTCGCGGAGGGCCGAGACCGGCAACAGGACGCCGAACAGGCCCAGGAGGAGCCCCAGAGTGGCGTGGCGGACCAGCCAGCGCAGCTCCCGTCGTGTGGTGGGGTCGACGAGGGCGAGCCGCGGTTGCGTCGGCGGAGGTTCCGGGGCGACGACTTCGGGACCCCAGCGACCGAGCCGGTCGCGCTCCCGGCCGGCCAGAGCGTGCAGCGCGCGCAGTACGGCGGGTGCCATGAGCAGTCCCACCCCGTTCGGACCGGTCACTGCGGTGACGGCCAGCCAGAGCAGCACGAACAGGGCCGAGAGGGCGCTGCCTAGCCCGGAGGCGAGCTGTCTGATCGCGGCGGTCGCGGGCCGTACGACGGTGTCTTGGAAACCCGCCCGCGGGCAACCGGCTGCCGAGTCCCCCCGGATCGCCATCGGTCCTCCCTCCCCTCCCCTCCCCTGCTCCGCGGACGACCTTATGGCGCGGCCGGCTCGCCGTCCGGCGCGGGGTCGGGGAGTACGGCCTGCGGTATCTCGAACCGGGCGGTCTGTGGGATCGGCCGGGAGGGGTGCTCATCCATGGCGTCGGCCGGCGGCCGCTGGTGGACCGTCGGATTGTTCCGTCCGGTCTCCCCTTGACCATCAGCCCGCTGCCCGCGCCAAACAGGCCGACGCGCTCCTTGTGGTCGGTAGGCAGCGAGGTGCCCAGGCCGATCTTCGGCAGCGGCCCCGTCGACGCTCCCGCGCGGCCCGGGGGTGTTCCGGCGGGCGGCACACACGACGGGAGGCCGGCCTCCCCGTAGGTCAGGAAGGGGCGAGCGGCTCGTGCCGGCGCCTGGCCGTCACGGCATCCGCTTGTGGGCCGTCACGGCATCCGCTTGTGGGCCGCCCGGACGTCGTGCAGGTGAATGAGGACGTCGAAGGACTTCACGAGCGCGACGCCGCGCGGCTTCACGGGGAACTGTGTGCCGACGCCGAGCGTGGGCCGGGCGACGTTCAGCCAGGCCCGCGCGGGGGCCGGGCCGTTGCGGACGTCGAGGGAGAAGTCCCGGTAGCGGACCTGGTCGAGGGTGTACTCGTTCCTGCCGGGCTCGGCGCCGTCCACGGTGAACTTCTTCCAGTCGCCGACGAGAGCGGCATCCTTCGACAGGAAGGAACCTTGGTGGAAGGTGAAGCCGATGGGGACGTAGTTCTCGCCCATCGTGTCGCGCAGGAACGACCCCTGCGTCTTGGGATACAGCTCGGAATCGCCGGCGACGCGGCCGACGTGGTCGTTGTGCGCCGACAGCAGGACCTTGTGGCCGGTGTGCTGCTGCCACCAGGTGACGTTCTGGGCCATCACCTCGTCGCGGAAGCGCTGGAAGGAGGGCAGCGTGCCAGGGTCGTCGGGGTTCAGTTCGAGGGCGAAGGTGGTGAAGCCCTTCTCCTCGACGAGGCAGCGGAAGACCCGCTCCTTCATGGTGAAGAACTCGTGGGAACCGTGCGTGGCCTCGCCGAGGCCGACCACCTTGGCGTCGCCGGTCATCGCGCCCAGGGGCCGCAGGTCGGCCGTGCTCCTCCCGGGCTCGGTCGAGCGCAGCGGGTGGGCGGCCTGCTCCAGCGCGCGGACCGGGTTCTGCTTCCCGCCGGCCGTGTCGGCCGGGGCCGCCTGGACCGCCTGGATCGCCACAGGAGCCAGCACCGCTCCCGTCGCGATCACCGCCGTGACCAGCAGTCCCCGCCGGCTGATGCGCTTACGGTGCCTCACCATGCTCTTCGCCCCTCACTGTGCGCACGGCAACTTGAGAAGGATCATCGCTGGCGATTCCCGCGCCCCGCGCTGGTGGCAGCCACCGGACTTCTCCGGGTGGCTACTGCCCGCCGGAAGGGTAGTAGGGGGTACCAGCGGGGGTCGTTGCCCGTTACCCACGTCCCCGGACAGCACACCTGGTGCGGTGACCGGGAACGGTCACTGTCGACCGGCAGGTTGGCGGCACTTCGGGGTACGAGTTCGCACCGGAAGCGATCACCGAGCCCTGTCGTGGGGCGCCGCGCCACACGTGGGTGACAAGCGCACGCCACACCTGGGCAACCGGCGGCGGTCGGCGTGCTCTTCACCCCGTGCCACGCCCCTAGGATGATCGACGTACGGTCAACACGACTTGACGGTGCCGGACGGACAGGACAACGGGGAGACAATGACCAGCCCGACCCAGGCTCCAGAACGGGCCAAGGCCTATGAGCCCCACCCCTACATCGGGGGGCGCCATGCCGCGCTGCGCGCGCTCACCACGTGGCGGATGGAGTGGCCGGGCGCGCCTCGGGTCGTCATCCTGACCGGAAGTCCGGGCACCGGGTGTTCGCGGCTGCTCACGGGGTTCCTGATGCTCTGCGACCCGGAGTACCGCAAAGGGCTCGACCTGGACGCGTTCGATCCGGCGACCGTGCCTCCGGACTTGCCCGCACCCGCGGTGCCGAGCGTCGCCGGGCTGACGGCAGCGCAGACCCTGTGGCTGCTCGCCGATCACTACGGGTTGTCCGCGACCCGTACCGCCGACATCTTCCCCGAACTCGGTCAACTCGCTTTGTCGGGGCGGCCGGTGACGATCGTGGTGCCGGATGTGGATCGGGCCGGTCCGGTGCGGGGGGCGGGCGGGCCCGCGCACGTGGTGCGGGACGTGCTGAAGCCCCTCGCCGCCGTCGAGTCCCTACGCCTTCTCGCCGACGTGCCCCGGGAGTTCGCCGTCGAGCTCGCCGAGGGCCTGCCGCCCGGCGTGGCCCGGATCATCGACCTCGACGCCCCCGAGTGGGCCGACCCCGAAGGGCTTGTACGGCAGGCCGAGGCACTGCTCGATCCCCGGTTCGGCGCCCCGGACCTGCCCTTCACGACCGAGCCTGGCGCTCGGCGCGCGCTCGCCGAGGTGATCGCCCGGCACGCGGGAGACGGCGCGGGCAGCCGTCTGACCGTGCATCTCGCCGTGCAGTCGATCCTGATGCACCCGGAGGGGTTCGACCCGGAGGATGCGAGCCAACTGCCCGGCAGCGTCGGCGAAGTGCTCGACCTGCACGCCCGGCGGCTTGACGTCCCTCCCCGCACCCTGCGGCAGATCCTCGCGCCCCTCGCCCTTGCCGAGGGCGACGGCCTGCCCGTGCATCTGCTGACCCCGCTCGCCTCCGCCGTCGCCGAGCGGGACATGCGCGAGGACCTGGCGCGGGGCATGCTGCTCGTCGCCCCCTTCATCCGCCCCATCGAGAGGGCCGGTGAAGGCATCCCCGAGGACGAGCGGACGCTCGTCGGATTGCAGCACCCGGGCATCGGCGAGGCCGTTCGGGCAGGCTTGCCGGATGTTCCGGGCGCTCAGGCGCGTATCGCCATGGAGTTGCTGGAGGCCGTACCCGATCAGGACTGGGCAAAGGCAGGGGTGTACGTGCGCGATCACATCGCGGGACACACCCTGGGGGCCGGTTTGCTCCCCCGGCTCCTCACCGACCCCGGCCTGTTCACCCACGCCGATCCGGTGCGGTTGCGCGCCGCGGTGGAGGCCGTACCCCCGGAGCAGCTGGACGCACCGGCGCGCACGTATCTGCGTACGGCCCCGCTGCTCACCCGCACCCAGGCACCCGCCGTCTTTCGAGCGGCGCTCCTGGAGACCGCGTTCGTCGAAGACGGACTGCCGGAGTACGCGGCGGTGTTGCGCCGCACGGTACCCGAGCTTCCCTGGCACACCCTGTGGAGCGTACCGGTCGCCGGGGTCGAAGCAGTGACCGTCGGTGAACTGCCCGCGTCCGCGGCCGCGTCGGACAGCGGCGCGCAGGCTCCTGCGAAGCAGGAGCCCGCGGCGTCGGCCCGGCTCGCGGTCGCCGTGAGCTCGGTGCCTCGGGGCACCCCGGGTTCACGCCCGTTGCAAGCCGACGATCCCAAGGCCCCCGCCGTGCTGGTGCAGGACCTCGCCACCGGCTCCGTCATCGATGCCGACCCGGCCCGGATCCTGCGCCCCTCGGATGACGAGCGCGCCACGGGGCCGCTCGGGTTCAGCCGCGGCGCCGACTACGTACGCGTCTGGCGTCGCGGCGAGCAGAAGGGCGACCAGGAGATCGTCACGGCCCTGATCTCCGCCACGCCCTTCACGGGAACCGATCTCTCCCCCGACGGCATCCTCCTCGTGGCCACGGAAAGCGGTGTGAAGGCGCTGCAGATCCGCCCGGCGCAGCCCTCCGCCACGACCGCTCGGCGCTCCGTACCCGACCCCCGGGCAGTCGCGTCCGAGCCCGCACGGGCCCCCGAGCCCACACCGGAGGCCGCACAGGCTCCGCAAGCCCCCGGGCCCGGTGCCCACCCGGCCGCCTGACACCCACCCCCCGCAGACGGTTAGGCTCAAAGGCCGGAAGCCTCTCGAAGGCGCCCGTATCAGACCGCCTGCACTCAGGCCCACTCGGACGAGGGCCGCGGAGCTCGCCCGGCACCGACCCCGGCCGCACCGGCCCCGTCCATCCGAAGACTCGTAGGGAGTTCCCGTGATCAGCCAGGAGCAGGCGCTCGCGACCGCCGAGGGGTGGCTCAACCCCGAGGGACAGGAGCACCGTGAGGTGCGGATGCAGGAGTTCGACCTGGGCTGGGTGGTGTGGGCCGCGGCCCCGCCGATCGAGCGTGACCCGGTCACGGGCAAGCGCCGGCCGCCGGCCACGATCGGCCACTCCTGCGGTGTGGTCGACCGCCGCACCGGCGAGCTGAGCACCTGGCCGTCCGTGCCGGTCGAGGAGGTCGTGCGGATGTATCAACACAAGCACGGCGGCGGCCAGGAGGCCGCGCCGCCCGCGCAGCCGCCGGTCACCGGCCCCGGCAACACCACGGTCATCACCTACGTCGACCCGCGCACCGGCGAGGAGACGAGCCTCGTCAAGAACTCCGCCCCCGGTGAGCCGCACTCCGAGTACCAGGCCCTGGTGGAGATCGATGTCCTCGGCGTCCCCACGCAGAACGTGGTCGCGATCCACACCGACCTCAGCTCCAGCCTGCTCCCCGGCGGGTACCCGGGCCTGCTGATCGGCCGTCGCTTCCCCCACGCCCGGTTCTCCTGCACGCAGGAGTACGGCCTGCGGGCCGAGGAGCGCGCCGAGGCGATCGCCGGGCTGATCCAGCACGTCGAGATGATGCACCAGATCGCGGGACAGCAGCCGCCGCCACGGCCTCACCGGGCGCCGGTGCCGACCGACGTCGAGCCGGCCGAGCCGCTCCGCGATGTTGCCCTGGGCCGCGAGCTGACGGAGGCCTTCGGCGCTGACGACGTACGTCGCTACGACGCCGACGACGTGGCGGGCACCCCGCTCCCGGAGGCCGCCAAGGCCACGCTGACATGGGCCGGGCTTCCGGCCGACATCCCGTTCTTCTTCACGGCCGACAGCCCGGAAGCGGAGCTTCCGGGCGGCCTGTTCGGCAACGCCGCCGCGCATCTGCGCCAGGTCGGCTCCCAGGCCGGCGCCGACTCCCTCGCGTTCCTGGAGGGTCACGTCAGGATCGGCACCGACGGGGTCGCTCTGATCACCGTCCAGTGCACGGGGTCCGAGCTGGCGGGCGAGCCGGTCGGCCAGCTCTGGGCCGTCACTCCGGAAAGCGGCGCGGGCCGCCGCGTCAACGCCTCGGTGTCCGCTTTCGCCCGCTCCCTCGCGCTCCTGCACACCACCCGCGAGGAGATGATCGCGCTCGACCCGATCATGGCGGGCAGGGCCGTCGCCGACTTCCAGGCTCAGCTCGTCGCCATCGACGCATCGGCCCTGGACGACCCGAGGAACTGGTGGTCCGTGATCGTCGAGCAGATGTGGCACGGGTTGTTCTGACCGGCCCCGATCGCCGGGGAGAACGGGACATGGGGAGGCCCTGGAGCTGCTGGTCGAGCGACGCCCGGAAACGGCGTACGACGTACTGCGGCTGATCCCCGACGACGCGAACAGCCCGGAGGACTGGCAGTCGCTGCTCCGGCGATCCGGTGCCCTGGCCCTGTGACGGGCGAACGGCCGGGGCTCCCCGCCGGCGAGGTGGCCCGCCTGCTGCACGACTGGCCGGCGGGCGAACCGACGTGGCGTGTGCGTAGTGACGAACTGGTGGGGTTGCCGGAAGGCGGGGGTGTCATCCACCGTCACTATCGCCCGCACCGGGACGCGGAACCCAACAGCTGGCGCAGCGCCCCGGGCATCTGCCGTACGCCGATGGGCCGTGAGGTGCTGTGCGCAGGGCTGAACCGCCAACGCGAACGCCTGCGCGCAGGCCTCGACCTGAACGGGCACGTGCACGTGCGCGCCCCCTTCGGGCACATCGGCGGGGTCGTCCCCGAGCTGCTCAAGAACGAGGCGGCAGCACGGGAGTTCGCGGCCGTCGACGTGGTCGCGCTGGTCCTGGCCGACTTCCCGACCGAGGCCGACCGTCCAGGGGCGAAGGGCTGATGGCCACGATCCGTCCCGAGGACCTGAACCGATGCGTCACTCGTTGTGTCTCTTGTTGTGTCACCCGTTGTGTCACTCGTTGTGGAGGACGTACGACCATGCGGGCTGACCACCGCCCCTCTCATCGACTTTGGCCAGTTCCCCCAGGACCCAATAAGGGATCTGCCCCCGCTCGGAGTTGCCCGGAGGAAGGAGGGCACGGGTGCGGAGCCCGGTGACCCACAGCGCGACCATGGTGAGGAAGCTCTCCAGGCCGCGTGCAGCGGGAAGCCCGGCCAGATACTCCTCGTCGGGCCCGGTCGGGACGCGGAGGATGTGCCCGGTGGGCCCGTCGATGACGATTTCGCCCCCCATCCACTTGCCGATCTGGAAGAAGGGTCCGCGTTCCGCCACGGGTTCGACATCACCCGGCCAGTCCACCTCGTCGAAGAGGTCGATTTCCCAATTCCCGTACGGCAGTAGCGCCATGGCGCCCTCGTTCATGTCCGGCAGGCCGAACTCGGTGCAGAGCTCGCGAGTCGGCTGGTGGGTCAGCTCCTCGGGAATTTCCTCGGGTTCGGCCTCGTAGATGTCGTCTTCGCCGAAAAGGGCGATCAGGTCTTGGTGGTTCGGGGGCGCGGCATCAACGGGGGCGCTTGGGCCCGAGTCCGCGTAATCCCAGGACAGCGGCCGCTGCCGGGAGCCGAAAGTGTCCGAGGGGTCCACCCCTTTCGCTGACTGGATGGCGATCAGCCCCAGGTCGCCCCCGAACACGACGACATCGCCCACGCTCAGTGGGGTGCAGGGAAGGAGGAACGCACTTTTGCTCCGAGGAAGAGACGACGAGTCGAACAGCTCGCGGAGGCGTGTGGGATGCCCGGGACTCTCGCCGGCCGGTGAGGCCGAGGGAGTCGGTGTCGTAGTCGCCGGGGGCACGGCCAGGTCCGTGCGATGTTCCTGCGGAATCTCATCCTGCTCCCAGGGACCTGCGACGAGCTCACCGGTCTCCACGTCCCGGACGGAGACATACGGTTGCGGCGATCCGTCTACCGTACGCTGCTGAAAGCCGGCAATGGCGGGCCGTCCCTGCCAGCGCACCTCCGCCAGCCTGACGAACCTGCCCGCTTCGAGGAAACGCACATGGTAGCCACCCGGCGGCCGCCAATGGGCCCACTTCGTACGCCAGGGAAGTGAGACGCCGGACGAAGCCACGGACGAGGCGAATTCGAGATCGTTGCGCGACCAGGCCATCAAATGCAGCCAGGAAGCCCACTCACCCTGACTTTGCGGTACAACTCCCCATCCCCACAGATGAATTGCATCGGCGGCGGGACTGTTGCCGGGAATGACGAAGCTGCGGCTTCGCGCCGAGTCCATGAGGGCGGTCTGCGGTAGATGGGCCACCGTACGCCCATCGCGCAGAAGTTCTTCGTACGCCCCCGCCTGCACGGCGTGCATGGCCAGCCCGGTGGCCGCGTACAGGCCGACGGCACCGCGCTTGGCCCATCCCTCGGGGTGGCGGAACCCCGGAGCCGAGCGCATCAGCCACGCCACCACATGCCTGTTGACACGGGAGAGGTCGGCAGCGTCGATCTCCCGACGCAAGGCCTCGGCCAGGCCCTCGTCGACAAAGGAAACCCCGAGAGGTCCGAGCCGAAGAATTCCGGACCCTTCGCTCGCGAATTCAGCGAGTTCGTCTTCGGATGCCGCTTCACCGGCCAGCGCGGTGACGAGCTGGGCCCAGACAGGGACGGGTACGAAGCGGGGCTCGGCCAGTGCCAACGCCCGCACGGCAACGGACTCGGCTACCGCCGGCAGAGACTCGACGGCCGCCGCGGACAGCCGAAACACCGCCCTGGGATCAACGCGGGCCGGCAGCAACTCGGGAACCACATGAACCACCACGGCCAACTTGCCACGCGCCAGCCACGGAAGGGTCCCGGTCACCAACCGCTCGGGCTCGTACGACCGCCGTGTCGGCCCGGCACGATGAGCGTTGACGACCAGCAGCAACCGCTCCTCGGGCCACGCGCCGAGCGCGAAACGCCAGTCGTCCCGCTTGTCCGCGGACAGCTCGACTCCGAGCGCCGTGAGGGCCCGCTGCATGACCTGCTCGGCGGTGAGACCGGTGGCGTCGACGACAACACTGCCGGGCACCTGCTCGTGTATCTCCCGCATGACGGCCGAGGCGTCATGGCCGTCCGCGGGGACAAGATAGGCCACTTGGCCGCCGAGCCCACCCTCACGCCACCATGCGCCGACACGACCGGCGACCTCCTCCTCGGGGATTCCGGGGGTGTCGGTGGTTGGCTCTGGCATGGTCCTCCTCAGTTGCGCGTTGACTCCTCGACCCTACGCGTGGTGGGCAGTGGCGGAATCAGGCTGGGGCAGGCGCTACACGGCGCAGCACCACGGTCCAGTCGTCCTCGCTCGGCCAACCCGTCAAGTCGGCGAGCCGCCATGTCTCGTCGCCCACGGGGAAGGTCTCACCCACGCGGAGGGTGTGAAACTCCTCCTCGGCGGCGACGATCCCGAGCCGAACCCTGACCGAGCCGTCGGATTCCCTGAAGATGTCCATCACCGCGAAGCTCGCTTTCCCGGTGTTTCGCTGAATTCCTTGCCAGAGATGAATCGCGCCGGCACTACTCACTTCTCATCCCACAAAGACGCGTACTGGTTGCTACAACATTTCATGAATTTCCTGATGGTCAGCGGCCGGAGATGCCTCCCTTCTCTAGTTGCCCACGCCCGTGACCTCTGGGATGGGTGCTGATAGCGACCGGTCTGCCGCTCTATGACCCCGAATACCCGCCCAGGAGTGGGATCGACGAGCGGTCGATGCCCGCAGGTAGAGCAAAGCCCTCACGATAGAAGTCCGGCATGTCCACGTCATCAAGCGCGGCCGCCAGTTGTGGAGTGCTCCCCTCGGGCGAGTCATGGATGCTCACGACGTCACCCTCCGGGCTGTACTCGAAGACGTAGTGCAGTTGACCGTCACTGTCATAGGAATTCTTCTCGATTTTTTTCAACTGCCGCTGAAGGTCGATCTGTAGCGTCATCAGTGCGGCATCGTAGGTGTTGATTCGCTCCAAGTGGACCAGATATCCGGCAAGATCACCTGAATTTCCGTACCTGCGAGAGACACTCCAGCGGTAATTGCCGATTTGCTGAACTGTCAACTGGATTCCGAAGGGGATGCCCGGATGGTGCAGCAGGTGACTATTCCTGACGCTATCCGGATCACTCGTCCAGTAATCAACGTGGAAAAGGCGACAGGAATCGTAGAATTCAGCGAAAAGGGGTGCGCCGGATTCGCTGAACTGGACCCGCGTGTAGTCACCCTCGTCCAGGGCTTCCTCGCGAGTGACCTCTTCCCCGGGGTAGATTCCCCAATCCAGGTAGAAACGCTGAATTTCGCTGGACACTTAGACCTCACAATTCCATGCTCGGGTACATGGCGTACCTACTGCTCTCGCGCATGACCGAAAAATCGATTCCCGGCAGACCGAATTCTTCAGTCAGTCTATACGCCTCGCCGGCGAAGGTGCGATCAGGATCGCCAGGGATCCTGTCCAGCAGGAAGCTGGGGACGAAACCCTTGTTGTTGTATCCGCGGAGGTCCTTCCGCAGCTTGCGGCTGCCCTCCAACGTGTTGCGATCTATGAGGCCTTGCTTGCACTTCTCCACGTATGCATCGAATGCTTCATCCGACACGAAGATCGCAAAGTCGACATCCTTTGCGTCCGGCTTTCGCAGGGAAGACCCTTGTACCACGATGCTGCCTTCGGGGAGGCCGAATTCCCGGGCGAGATCTCGCAGTCGAGAAGTGAACTGATCGAAGCGCTCTTTACTCTCGAAGTGGTAGGGATAACCCCGAGGTTCAACCTCGTTGCGCCAGTTTTGCATCTGTTGGATGATATTGGCATCGGCTATGGGGGTATCCCCTTCCTTTGCCCTTTTGTTCTTGATGGCGGCCACGTTGACGAAATCCGCGATCTGTAGCGGACTGAGTCCGAGCTCTTGGCCGACACGGAACACCCTGATCAGGTCTCCCGGGATCGACGGGAGGGGTGTGGCGTTGCTGCCCGAGTTCAGAGGGATGAAGCTCTGCGACCCTGTCAGCGGATCGGTGTAGACGATCTGGCCGTTCTGATTCGTCGCGGTCAGTGTGTGGCTTTGGTTGTTGACGTCCTGCGTGATGAAGACCCTTTGAGCACCGTGGCCCTCGCTGGCGAGCGAGCTTTCCAGCTCGCTGATCGTGGGCCTGTGCTGCTGATTGGGCCGTGGAGTGCTGCCCGTCGCGTCACGTGTGGCGGTGACCTCAGGGGTCGACCGGGCCTCCGCCCGCTGGGAATCTGGCCGGCCTGACGATTCCGGCTGAGTTTCGTTGTCTTCCTGAGTTTCGTTGTTCGTCTGGTCCCTGCTCTCCTCTGGGGCGCGCGAGGGTGTGCGGCCGGTTCCAGCCGGTTCGGCCGCGGGCGTACGGTCGGAGCCCCCTGGGTCCGCCGGGGGCCTGCGGTCTGTGCCTGCGGGGTCGGCGGGGGGCCTGCGGTCGACGCCTGCCGGGTTCGCCGGTGGGGTGCGGTTGGGGTCCGTTGTGGTGGGGGGAGTCTGCTGCTGGTCGTTCATCGTCGAAAGGAGGTTGTCGACGAAGTCCAGGTGCTGCTGGATCTCCCGGTCCATGAGTTGACGGTTGGGCGTCTTGTAGCCGTCCAACGCCTTCTTGATCTCGGCGTCGGTCTCGCCCTGGTCCCGCCGGGCCGCGCGCTCCTGCTCCATCAACTCCTTGCGCTGAGGGTCGACCCGGTACGTCGTGCTGTAGTAAACGGGCACCCCGTCCATCGCGTCGGAGTCGCGAATGGTCTTGGAGCAGTCCGCATGCCCGGACATGTCCTTGCGCAGACCGCAGGGCTCCCGCTCGGTGTACAGGCCGGCGATCTTGTACGTGGGCTTCCCCTCGGCTTCCCTGCTGTTGTTGAGCTGGTCGACCCACTCCAGGATGTGACCTTCCGAGTGCCGTGGACGCACGGCATCCGAGGCGGCCGGGACCGAGGAGTCGATGATGTAGTGGCTCTCGCCGCGCGCGTCGACGACCTCCACCACCGCGTAGTTCTTGTCGGAGAAGTCCGGGGAGTTGCGCTCCGTCTCGTCCAACAGATCTCTGAGGTCCTGCGGGGCGTTGTCCTTGGGGCGAGCCGAGGCTTCCCGCCGGGTGGATGCCACGGACTCGTGATGGTCGTGCGCCGGGTCGATCTTCTGGCGCTTCTTGGGCGGTGCGTCGGCGTACGGGTCGTTGTTGGGCGCGGGTTCCGGGCTCGCGCCCACCGCGTTGTTCGCGTGGAAGGAGTGGCTCATCCGGCCCAAGGTCGCGAGCGCGGCGTACCGGTCACCGTCGTTCATCTGCGACCACGCCGGGTCGAGATGACGGCGCAGATCGCTGTCCGTGAAGTTGGTCGCCGGCATCGAGACGTTGTCCCGGTGCGCCCGCAGCGCCTCCTTGTGCCCCTTCTTCGCCTCCGCCAAGGCGTTCTTGGCGTCGTTCAGTCTCTGCTCGGCAGCCGCCCGCTCCGTCGGATCGGCCTTCTTCAGCGCCCTCTTGGCGCTGTCGGCTTCCTTCTTGGCGTCGTCAAGAGCCTGCTTGGCGTCGCGGACCTGCTGTGCGGCCTCCGCATGCTGCTGCCGGCGGGCCAGGGACTCCTGCAGCAGATTGCCCAAGGGGGAGGTGGACCCGTTGCCTTGAGGCTCGGCCCAGGCCCGCATCTGCTGCTGGACCGGCGTCAGATCAATCCGCCGGACCTGGTGCTCCTGCCGGAGATCCTGCTGCGATTGATCCGGAGGGAGGTTCGCATGCTGCTGGTCCGGGGCTTCCGGGTCGGGAAGGCTCTGGTTGCGCCGCTCGCGGGTGGCTTCCGCGCTGGGGTCGTTGGACCCAGGGGTCGAACCGGCCGGGCGCTGGGACGATGTGTGGTTGGTACCGGCAGGTGTGGTCTGGCTGTGGTTCTGCGTGGTGGGCTGGGTGGTGGGCTGGGTGGTGGTCGCGATGGGGCGGCGGTTGGCGTCCAACGGGATCGCGAAGACGCCGTTGTTGCCGCTGTGGAGCGGGGTGGTGCTGCTCTGCCCCGTCTGCGGATCGGCGTAGACGATCTGACCCTTGTGGTTGACCACGTTCCAGGCGTGGGCACGGCCGTCGGCGTTCTGGGTGATGATCACGGCCTGTGAGCCGTGGCCCTCGTTGAGGAGGGCGGTCTCCAGGTTGCGGTACGCGTCGTGGCCGTCGCCGAAGTCGCCGAACTCGGCGCCCAGGGCGTTCTCGATACGGTCGCGGCCGTTGGGCTCGGGAGTGTCGGCGGGGGTGCCGTCCTCATTCGGGCTGCGGCGGGCGGCGACCGTGGGGTTACCCGCGTACGACTCGACGAACGCCAGTGCTCCGTCGGGGCAGTTGACGTCGCGACCGGACTCGTCGGGGTTCTGGCCGCGCAGATCGTCGACCCAGGTGCCCTCGCGCGGGTCAGGGGCCTGCTGGAACGAGCCATCCTCGTTGCGCGGGAACCGCTCCTGCTGCGCGCGGTTGTCGGCGTCGGTGGGGTCGTCGTAGCCGTCCGGCGGACCGGAGGGGCGCGTGGCGGTGGACGGGAAGACCGGTTCCCCCGACTCCGGTTGCTGGTCGGTGTCGTGAGGGTCCTGGGTGTCCTGGGTGTCCTGGGCGTCGTCGGTGTCGTGGGTGTCCTGGGTGTCCTGGGTGTCTTGAGATTCCTGGCTGTCCTGCGTGTCCTGCGTGTCCTGCGTGTCCTGCGCGTGGTCGGGCTGCGGGCCGTCCTGGTCCGTCGCGTCCGAGTCCTGGGTGGTGTTCGTGTCCGGAGTGGAGTCCTCGTTCTGCGGTGACGTCGTCTCCGGGGTCGGCGTCGTCTCGGGAGCCGGCGTCGTCTCCGGGGTCGGCGTCGTCTCCGGCGTTGTGGAGGGTTCCGGGGTCGTCGACGGCGGTGCTGTGTCGGTGTTGGCGTCGTTCGCGTTCTTTTCGGCGGTCGAGCCGTCGTTGTCGGAGGGTGCCTCGTCAGTGGACGGCTCAGTGGACGGCGAGGTGTTGGCGGGTCCGTCCGACTCAGCGTCGGGAGTTGACTCATCCGTCGACGAGTCGGGGCCCGGACTGTTGTCGGTGTCCGCGCTGTTGTCGGTGTCCGCGCTGTTGTCGGTGTCCGCGCTGTTGTCGGTGTCCGCGCTGTTGTCGGTGTCCGCGCTGTTGTCGGTGTCCGGAGTGTTCTGCGTGGACGGTTGAGGCGTCGACGGGGTCAGGAAGTACGGAGTGATCGGATTCCGATTGGCGTCCAGCGGGGTGTAGAAGACCTCTTGGGCCCCCAGGTGAATCGGATTCTCGCTGACGACGCCTGTTTGCGCGTCGACGAACAGGACCTGGCCGTTGTGGTTGACCGCGGCGAAGGCATGGCCGCCACCGCCGGGCCAGTTGACGCCGATCACGGCTGCCGAGCCGTGCCCGGCCTGCGACAGCTCGTAGGCGATACGTGCGTACGGGTTGGGATGGTCCTTGCCCGCGTACGTGCTGGGTGCGCCGGCCCAACGCGCCTGGTTGTCGACCGAGTCGCGCTCCGCGGAAAAGGTGTTCAGGCTGCCGTCCGCATTGAGGTCCAAGGTGCGCGGGGCGGAGACCGTCGGGCGGCCGAACCATGTTTCGAGGAACGAGCGGGTGCAGTCGGCGCAGTTGTTGGATCGGCCGGGCACCCCCACGCCGCCGTCGTTCTGCAGACCGACCCAGTTTCCTTGCCGCGGGTCCGCGTACACCTGCGGGGTGCCGTCGGGGTTCCTCGGGTGGGCGTTCTCCAGGTCCTGCTGATGGGCGGGCTCGGGAGTGGTCAGGCCTTCGAACGGGATGTTCAGGTTGTTACGGATGTCCGAAAGGCTGTGTGCCTGCGGCGGAGGCGGAGGCGCCGTGGGTTGCTGGGGCGCACTGCCGTCAGCGGGGGGCTGGTTCTGATCGGGCGTCTGGTTGGTGGCGTCCGACTGTTGGTGGTGCGGCTGTTGGTTGTTCGGCTGTTGGTTGTGCGGTGCCGGCATCCCCTGGTCGTTCGGCGTGGGAGTGGGGGACGCGGCCGGTGACTGCTGGCCCGTCGGACGGTTCGTCGGCTGCTCGCCGCGGGGCGGCGTGGTCGGGCGCCCAGGCGTCTCGGTGCGCGGAGTCGCGGCATGCGGCGTGTCACTGCGTGGTGGTGTGGTGGGGCGGCTGGGCGTTTCGGCGCGCGGTGTGTCGGTGCGCGGCGTCTCGGTGCGCGGCTGCGTGGTCGAGCGGCTCGGTGTCTCGGTGCGCGGCGTCTCGGTGCGCGGCGGCGATGCGGGACGGTTCTGCCGGGGGTCTCGCGACGGCGTCGTGGGCCTCGTGCTCGGCCGTTCCGTACGCGGCGTCGTGGCACTGGGCGTGGTGGCCCGCGGCGTCCTCGTGGGGTTGCCTGCCGCCGGCGCCTGCGTCGGGATGGGGCCGGCCGCCGGTGGTGGCATCGCACCCGGGGTCGACGTTGAGGGCGCCGTGGACGACGGGGTCGCCTGCTGCGGGATGCCTGCCTCACCGGGCTGAGTACGGTGGGCCGGGGGCACCTCCGTGGCGGTGCCGCCCATGAGGTTGAGGTTGTCGTCGTCCGGGTGGTGCGGGGTCGGTGATGACGGTGTCGACGCGTGGCCCTGACCCGGGCTGGGGGTTGCGGTATGCGTGCTGCCGGGCATGGCGCCGCTCGGCATGGAGACGCGGCCGCTGCCCGTGTTCTGGTCGTTGTTGTTGCCGTCGTGGGAGTCGCCCGGTATGGGGCCCTGGGCCGGTGCGGGCGTGGAAGTGACCGAGTCGTGGTCGACCTGGTGCACGCCCGGTTCGGGGCGGGAGTTGTCGGGAGCCGGGGCAGGGGCGGCCTCGGGGCGGTCTGTCTCCTGCGGCGGGGACGGCATGGGTGCGGGCTCGGTGGTGCGCGGGTCCGGGATCGACGCGCCCTGCTCCGGGGCGGGGACGTCGGCGCCTTCCGGGCGGCTCGGGCGAGCGCTGTCCGGCGTGGTGTCCGGCGCCGGGGAGCCATCGACATCCGGCGTGGTGCCCGGGCCCTCGATGGGCGAGGAGTGGGAGGGCATGGACGGCTCGTTGCCCGGTGCCGTGGTCGGCGGGGCGTCCGGTGTGCGGTCCGGACGGGTGGAGTCAGGGGTGGTGTCGGGGGCCGGTCCACTCTCCACGTCCGGCCTCGTCGTGGTGGACGGCGTGGACGAGTCCGGAGACGCGTCGGGGGTGGACGAGTCGTCGCCCAGAGGACGACCGATGCTCTCGTTGTAGGCGTGGGTGCCCACGTCGAATGGGCTGGGCGAGTCGGAGCCACGGCTTGGTGAGGGCGAGGACGACGAGGGTATCGACGAGTCCGGGCTGCCGGTGCTGTCCGTGCTGCTGTTGGACGGCGTCCTCGGGGAAGAGGACGAACTCGAAGACGACGGGCCATCGGACGAGGAGGACGAACTCGAAGACGACGGGCCATCGGACGAGGAGGACGAACTCGAAGACGACGGGCCATCGGACGAGGAGGACGAACTCGAAGCCGACGGGCCATCGGACGAGGAGGACGGGCTCGACGAAGGGGACGGGCTCGACGAAGAGTCGTCCGAACCGCTCGGCGGAGACGCGGACGACGGACCACCGATATCCGGTGCCCTGCGCCCGGAGCCGCCGCTGTCCGAGCTGCCCCGGTTGCCGCTGCCTGCAGCGTTGCTGCTGTTGCCGGAGTCGGTGGAGGAGCCGTCGGAGCCCGAGGAGCTGTTGCCCGAGTCGGTGGAGGTGCCGTCGGAGCCCGTGGAGCTGTTGCCGTCGGTCCTGCTTCCCGAGTTCGTTCCGGAGCTGCCGTCTGCGCTGTCGCCGCTGCGGCTTCTCTCGTTGGAGCTGGTGGAGTCGGCGCTGCTGTCGCTGCTGTCGCTGCTGTCGGTGTGGGAGTCGCTGCCGTCGTGGCCGCGGCCTGCTGCGCTGTCGAGGCCGCCGCGGACGCGGTGGCCGGCGCGGTGGCCGGCGCCGTCGCGGAGGGATTCGCCGAGGGTCTCGCCGGTGTTCTCGACGGCGTCGGTGAACGCCTTGGTCCCAGTCTTGGCGGTGCGGCCGAGGTCATAGCCGTTCTGGGCGCCGAAGTTCTGGTTGACGGTCTGGGCGATGAGGTCGGAGGCGATGGCCTGCAGGGCGGATACAAAGGGCTCTTTGGCGCACTCAAGCGCGGCTTCGAGGAGCTGCTCGGCGGCCTTCTTGAGGAGCTTGCGGACGACCTCACGGGTGGCGAGGGTGGCTGCTGCGCCGCCTATTTCGGACAGCCCCAGCGTGAAGGGGGCGGCGGCCTGGGCCGCGGCGATTTCACAGGCGAGGATCACCAGTTGGATGATGACCGCGACCTTCATGGCGATGACGATGGTGGCGGCGGCCTCGAAGGTGAAGGCGATGACCTCGGCCGCCTGCTGGGCGTCGTCGAAGTAACCGGAGCCACCTGAGAACTTCTCCCAGGTCTTGATGAAGCCCTCGATGGCGTCGCCGGAGTTCGCCGCCAGGACGTTGCCGGCTATCTCGGTACCGCGGGCCTGGTGTTCGGCGACCTCGGAGCCGAACTGGCGCCAGATCTGGGCGCACTCGAAGAGCATGTCCTCGTCAGCGTTCGGCCAGTCGAAGCCGAGCATCTCCAGGACCCACTCGACAGCAACAGGTGGGTTCAACAAGGTTGAGCTTCTCCCCCGTGATGATGTGCGTAAATGCGTGGCGTACGCGATGCGCGCGCCGACAGGCGGTGGCCGCCCGCCAATCCCTCGTCGTGAGCCTGCCGGCTCAGGTCACGGGGCCGAGCTTTCGCTGGACGAACGTGCCCTTGTACGGGTCGTCCCACGCCTGCTCGTTCTCGACGTGCTGCTTCATCAGCGCGTCGTTGAAGTCTTCGTTCTCGGCGTGGTGCTTGGACATGGCGGTCAGCGCCTTGCCGACTTCCTCAAGCTTGGCGGCGAGGTGGCCCATCGACTCGTACATGCCGTCGCGGAGGCCTTCGTAGACGACGCCGAACTTCTCGCCGAGGTCGTCGTCACCCCAGGGCGGCGCGCTGGACTTGCTGTCCAGGGTGGTCAGGCTGCCCCAGAACTGCTCGCCGAACGACTTCTCTTCCGGCGGCTTCTGCTTGGCCGCCACATCCTTGGTGGGCTCGCCCGCGCGCAGTTTGGCCAAGCCGTTGACCAGACGTCGTACCGAATCGTTGAAGTCATCGCCGAGCTTGACGAAGTTGGTGCCCCCCGACTTCAAGGACTCCACATCGGCCTGGAAGCCACCTGCCCCTGTCACAACATCCCCCACGTCGGTCATGGTTACTCAACGACATGTTCAACCCTAAGCCAAACAGCGTGCTGACCGAGCACCAGTTATGTCCATGCTTCGTCACCGTATTCTCTGGATGCGTGCCTCTGGCCCGTCCCGGCCCGGCCCCTGGCCGACGAGTCCCCCTGCGCATTCCGGCCCGCAAGCGGCGGTCTCTCGACCTGTGAGGTTGGGGACGCGGCTGGCGGGGAGGTCCCCGAGCTTTCCGATGTCGCCGTGGACCCCAGGTGACCGGGGCGGCGTGTTCGTAGCGGTGGATCACACGGCCGGTGGTGCGGTCCGCGTGGGCCGGGCGGGCGAGCTGGAATCGGCTGAGGGTGCGGCGCACGGTCGTGGGGCTCAACCGCACCGGGCAGGCGATGCGGCGGGCCGGTTCCCAGCGGTGCAGGAGGCACTCGTTGATGGCCGCGACAGTCAGTGTGGCCTCTTAGCGGACTGCGAGTTCGCCGAAGCCGGCAGTAACAGCCCGGTTGCACTTGAGGCGCTTGATGCCGCACTCGCCCCGTGCCATGGGTGGTGTATCGGCGGGTTTGTTGCCGAGGTCATGAAGGGGTGAGCGGAAGCTCGTAGTCCATGGTGCGTGCGGTGATGCGCAGTCCGGCCAGCGGCAGTGCCTGGCGTACCGCGGCGTCGTCGAATTCCCAGATGGTCAGTTCGGTGACCTCGGGGTGGTCGCACCGCAGGCGTGTGACGAGTTCCGCGAGGAGCGCGGCGAGCGCGCGCGGCTCGGCGTTCTCGTGGCGGATCGCCTCCCCGGCATTGATGTGGGCCGTGTGCCCGTCGATGACGGCCGAGACTTCTGCGTCCGCCGCCGCCAGCGTGAGGTGCCCGGGCAGTTGGTGGACTTGCACATCGGGCAGCCCAGCAGGGGGCTGCCATGTGGCTGGCTCGGTGCTCCAGTAACGGGCGTGTTCGCCGTGTCCGTGCGCGCCCAGCGCGGTCGCCGCCTGGCCGTCGGGCCCGGTGTCCCGACCGCCCCACCGCAGGGTGCGGTAGCCGACGGCGCGGGCCTCGTCCGCGGCCCGGCGGTACAGGCCCGTGACCATCTCGAACTCCTCAGCGGTCGTCGGCGGGAGCAGGTCGTAGTAGCCCGTGCGTTCTCCTGAGTCCCCCTGAGTGAGCCCCTGTGCCCTTCGGCAATGGCCGGGTGTGATGACGAGGGCGGGCGGGCGGCAGCGGCGGTCGGACGCGAGGTGGATCTTTGTGGTCAGGCCGCCGCGGGACCGTCCCAGGGCATGGTGGGCCGGTCCGCCGGCCGGTGCCCCTTTTGACGGGCACCGGCGGCGTGTTGGTAAGCCCGGACGATCGTGGAGTCGACCGCGACGACCCCGTCGAGGTCACCTTCGGTGTCGGCCTGGGCCAGCAGGGCGGTGAACACCTTCTCCCAGGTCCCCTCGGCGGCCCACTTCCGCAGCCGGTTGTGGGCTCCCTTCCACGAACCGAATTCGGCAGGCATGTCCATCCAGGGCGAACCGGTCCGGTACTTCCAGGCGATCGCGTCGATCACCTGCCGGTGGTCCCGCCACCGTCCACCCCGCCGAAGTGTCCGGTCCGGCAACAGCGGCTCGACCCGTGCCCCCTGGGCGTCACTCCACGACACACCAGACCAGCGATCCGATGATCCGAAGGAAACTGCCTAGCCCTTGGGCCGGCGCAGGCTGCGGTACAGCTCGATCGCGGAGTCCGGCGGAAAGTTGGGGACATAGGTGACGGCTCCGTCGCTTTTGGAGATCACCATGTGACTGCCACCCAACGGCGCCAGAGTGCCGGGCGGCGGTGGGGGCATGACGGCGTGGACGAGGAAGCCGAGGTCGAACTCCTTCACGTACAACGGCGCCGGGTTTCCTTCCAGATCCCGTACCTCGAATCGGGCGCGAGCGGCAGCCAATGCCTCTTCGGCAGTGGCGGGGACGGGCTGTACCGGTTCCGGCGCGTCGGGATGCGACATGGACTCTCTCCTATCGGTGAAGGGGCGGCTGTGGGCCAGGCGGGGTCGTACGGTGGAACGCGGAGTTGGCGCGGGAAGGCTGGTCGTCGAAACGCGGTGCCGGAGTCGAGCCGACACCGAAACCGACAGGGCGCACATACTTGCCCCTGGCTGCCGCGACCGTGCTGCTGTGGCGGCCCGGCAACCCCGCTGTACGGTCGCCCCAGGCCCCCGTTGGTGCGGGCCGTGTCACTTGCTCGTGGACTTCAGAACCCGCACACCGCCGCCGAACTGGTTCTCCGGCTTCTGCTCCATGATCAGAGCGTTGTCAACGTCCGCGTTCTCCTTGCTGAGGTCCTCGTCCTCCTTGCTGAGGTCCTCGTTCTCCTTGCTCTTGAACCCGTCGCCCATGACGGTGCCTCCGTTCACCCCCGGCGTCATCGAGCTTCCGGTTCACGTCCGTTTCATGTCTGTGCCAGCGTACCCAGAGGCACTGACAAGCCCTCACCCGCTGGGTGTCCAGTGCTGCCCCAGGATGGGGCACAACCAGGAACGGGCGCCGCATGCAGGGCGCAGACCCGTGCGTGCCTGGGCAAGTGACCTTCGTGGGTGCGTGCAGGAAGGCACGGCCTCTGGTGCGGCACGAGGGCTGCGATGCCAACTCGTGAGGTGCGGTGGGCGCCCGCTCCTGGCGGGCACGTGCGGACATCATCGCTGATGGTCTCCAGCCCGCTGTACGACGACGAACCGTTCATGCGGCACCCCAGTTGCGCCTTGATGTTCGCGCCACCCTTTTTGGCGATTCGTCGTGTTTCACTGGCAGCCGCCGCGTGTGCGGCCGTGGTTTCTCGGGGTCTGGGCATCGCGGGTCGCGGGCCGCAGCCCCCGAGCGCATCGGGTGGGCCACCTCGGGCTGATGGTGACCCTGTAGGTGGCGCCCGCCCTGCCATGGGTGCGCACGCTGACGGTCTGGCCGTGATCGCCCCAACTGGCCTTGCCGCCTTGGATATCGACGCGGTAGCCGCCTGGGTACGTGTCCCTGGGCACGGTGATCTGGGTGGGCACCTCTGCCTGGTCGCGGGTGCGGAAGGTGAGCGTGTAGGTACGTGCGGCCGGGTCGTACGCGAACGTGAGCGGGTCGCCCGCGACGGCCCGCGCGTACGGCTGGACGAGCAGCCGGGCGTGGGGCTTCGCGACGCCCGTCGGGTCGAGGAAGCAGTAGCCGCCGCCCCGGCACCACTGCCACCACGTCCAGCCGCTGGAGAAGCGGTCGAGGGAGGCCGTCATGTCGGTGACGAACCGGCTTGCGTGCGGAATGTAGGGGTTGCCGCCCCACTCCCCCACGATCACCGGCATGCGGTGACGGGTCGGGTAGTCGCTGATCGCGGCCTCGTAGGCGGGGATGAAGGTGCCGTTGGGGTCGTAGTCGGCGCCGGTTTCCATCGCGGTCTCGTAGAAGTGCGGTGCGTAGCCGGCGTGCGGGTCGTCGATGTGGCCCATGTGGGTCGGGACGCCGATACCGACGATGACGGTCGGTTCGACGAATACCCACGACCTGCGGTCGACCAGGCGGATCGCCCGGGCAAGGCGGTTCCACAGCTCGGTGAGCTCGGTGGCCTCGAAGCGGGTCGCGGCGGCGGGGAGGTCTTCGCCTTCGAGGAACTTCGCGAACGGCTCATTCATCAGGTCGTAGCCGAGCAGCGCCGGGTGCCTGCCCAGGGCGGAGGCGACCGTCATCCACATGCGAGCGTGCGCGGCGCGGAGGTCGGCGTCCTTGTACAGGTGGTCAAAGGCGGTCTGTACGGATGGCTCGAAGTACTCGGAGAACCAGTCGTCGGGTATCGGCCAGAACGGTAACCCCTCGTCGCGGGTGGCCCAGTCGGGGACGCCGCGGGAGCCGAAGTGGGGGCCGTACACGTCCTGGTGGGCGTCGAGGATGACCTTGATGTGGTAGCGGTCGGCCCAGTCGAGGATGCGGCGCATCTTGGTGAGGTAGCCGCGGTCGTAGTGCCCGGGGGTGGGTTCGAGGTCGTCCCAGAAGAACGCGAGGCGCGCGAGGTTGAAGCCCCGGCCGGCCATGTCTTTGAGGTCGCTCTCGTGGATGTCGGCGAACGCCTTGGTGCCTCGGTTGCTCTTGTCGGCGAGGTTGAAGCCGCGCCACTGGAGCGCGCGGCCTTGGCCGTCGGCGATGAAGGTGCGGTCACCGACCGTGACCCGGTCGGGGGCGCGGGCGGGGGCGCGGACAGGGGTGCGGTCAGGGGCGCGGTCGGGGTGGGCCTGGGCCGGCGCGGGGAGGACGCCGAGCAAGAGGGCGGCCACGGCGAGGACGGCGGGGGCGACGCGGGAGATCAAGCGCATGCCGAGCCCCTTTCGAGGATGGCTGCTTGGACGACGTGCTACTGGCCGGCCGGATGCTACTGGCAGGTGGGTGAAGTTCCCAGACTTTCACGGGAGTTGGCACCGAGCACTCGCTGGCTCTCGCTGCGACGTTTGCGGCACCGCGCCCAGCTCGTCCGACCGCTCCACTCCGGCGACACCCAGTGATGACAGAACCGGCGGCCGTCGATGCCGATGTCGCACTTCCGCTGACGACCTCGGTTCGGCGGGCCGGTGCGTGCGTCGGGGCGGATCACCGCAAACAGATCGCCCTTGGCCCTCGGCGGCACCCAGGCCCTCCTCCGCCTACAGGGTTCGCCGGACTTTGACTGGTGCAGAGAAGGCGGACGACGCGCTGGCACGCGGTGCTCGCGGTGTTTCACGGGGGCCAGAGGATTACCACGCGCACGAGCGGCGGGCCGGGCCCGCTGGTGATGAAGCGTGAGGGAACGGGGGTTGGCGAACGCGAGGTTTCGTTTGTGCGTGTGGGTGGGCGACGGGGGGCGATCGACGTCGCGGGTGGGCTTGCCGAGCCGTTTCCGGTGTCGGGGCGGCCGGTGGCGCGGCTTCAGCGCGGTGCCAGGCCCCGGAGCGTGAGCTCGACGAGGGCCTCAGCGTACTCGTGGGAGAGAGGCGCGCCTTTCAGCAGCCAGCGGTGGGCGATGGGGCCCGCCAGCATCTCCACGGCGATCCGCGTATCGATATCCGGCGCGATCTGGCCGGACCGCCGGGCGGAGCCCAAGCGCTCCAGGCAGAGCCGTAATTGGGGCTCCACCAGGCGCGTCACCAGCTCCTCACCGAGCTTCGGGTCGACGATACCGGCGGCGGCGAGGGCGCGGGCGGGCACGTCGTACTCGGGGTGGCTCATGACGTCGACGGTGGACCGCAGAACGGCCTTGAGGTCGGCCTCCAGATCGCCGGTGTCGGGGATCGCGGTCGCGGTCCGCGCGATGTCCTCGGTCAGGCAGACGACCGCGTCACGGAGTATCGCCGCCTTGGAGGGCCACCGACGGTAGATGGTCTGTTTGCCGACGCCGGCCCGGGCGGCGACGCCTTCGATGGTCAGCTTGGGATATCCGACCTCCTGAACGAGCTCCAGCGTGGCGCCCAGGATCGCGCTGTGGGTGCGGCGAGGGCGGGGGACGGCTTCGGGGACGCGGTTGGAGGGCATGACGCACAGCGTAAAGCATCGCGAGGCGATACGTCTCGTCTTGACAAGACGAGACGTATCGCTCAGACTCGTGAACACACCGAGACGGAGCGACTCGTCTCACCGACGAAAGGAGAAGCCCATGGCCAGGGGAGCAGGAAGCATGCTGGGCCTCGGCGGAACCCGCTCCAATCTCTCCCGCAAGGCGATGCGCGGCGGGAGAATGGGCGGAGCTCGCGGTGGCGGCGTCAATCCGCAGGAGCAGAAGCGGGAGCTGCTGCGCAAGCTCAAGGAAGCGCGGTCCTCTGATGGACCCCCCGCGTCGTGACGACCCTCCACGAGAGAACGCGTCCGTGTACGGCCTTTCGCGCGCAGACGGTTCACCCCCCGCAACCGGGCCCGCCGGGGGCGGGGCCCGGGAGGCGTCACCAGTCGGCCTGCTAGGGGTTCGCACGGAACAGTGCGGCCCAGTCCCGGACCGTGAGATCCTTGACCCGATCGGCCGGCTGCACGCCGGCACTGCGCACGAACTGGGCGTGGCCGCGGCGCAGCACCTTCCGCGCGGCCTCACCGATCGTCATCTGACCGGTGTCGAAGATCTGTTGGGTGAACCGCTGATAGTCGGAGCGCTCACGCCAGGGCACGGACGGTCGACGGCGCGGCATCACCACCAGCGTCTGGGTGTCGGCGCGCGGTACGGGGCTGAATTCCTTTCGGGAGAAGGTCAGCCCCCCCTCGAACGTGTACCAAGGCTCCCACTGGGCGTTGAAAAGATTGCCGCCCCAGGCACCGGTCCGCTTACCCACGTACTCACGCTGAAGCAGGAATACCCCTTGGCGCATCCGGTCCGGCCCCAGCTCCAGGCAGCGCCTCAGTATCTTGGTGCCGGACACAAACGGAAGATTGCCAATCAGACGGATTGGCTGCCTGGGCAGTTGCCAGGTCAGAAAGTTCTCGTTCACCACGGTGACATCGGGAAGTGATTCGTCTTTCAGCCGGCGTGCCCAATGGGCATCGATCTCCACCGCGAGCAAGGAGCGTCCAGCCGACGCCAGCGCCTTGGTCACCCGGCCGGAGCCCGGGCCTATCTCAACGATTAAAACGTCGGCTAAGGAGCCGGGTAAGTCGGCACAAGAGGAATCGAGTTGATCGGAAAAACGGCAGGCGGCGGCTGCCGACCGGAAGAAATTTTGCCCCCATTCCCGCCGAGCGGTGCTGCGCGAGGTGGGGGGAGCGGATACAGATCTCGGCGACATCGGAGGTTTTGATTCCACCCCGCCAAACATACCTATCCATGATCCGAAAGTCCATCAATTGCCCGCAAGCCTAATGAAATTCAGCCACCCGAAGGCGCGATCACGACGTCGACCGACGAGCCCTTCGGGATTTGATGGTGGCCCCCGCGTGAACAGGCACTGCAAGCGAATCCTCCGGATGACCCATGAGGTCCCGGGCATTCGATTGCGCTCCGGTGCGATGCGGCCCGGCACCCGTCGACGTCTCCTCACGGTCGACACGCTTGCCACGACAGTCATTTGCCGCATAGAGTGGATGTTATGGGTTCTCTGTAATAGTCGAGGATGCCGCCGCGTTGAGCTCTGTTCCGCCGCATCCATCCGTGCACTCCTGAAATACGCCGTCCCGACGTCATCGGCCGTATCGGCGTTCTCTGTTGGGCCATCACGCCCGGACAGTCTGTCGTGTGCGCGGATCCCCCATCCATCCTCGGCCGTTATTCAGGAGGACCTCACGTGCTTACCGCGCAACTAGCCCTTCATGACATCACCAAGCGCTACAACGACCGTGTCGTACTCGACCGGGTCGGCTTCACCATCAAGCCGGGCGAGAAGGTCGGCATCATCGGCGACAACGGCTCCGGCAAGTCCACCCTGCTCAAGCTGATCGCCGGGCGGGAGCAGGCGGACAACGGGGCCGTCACGGTGGTCGCCCCCGGCGGCACCGGCTATCTGGCGCAGACACTGGAACTGTCCCCCGAGGCCACCGTTCAAGACGCCGTCGACCTTGCCATGGTCGAGCTGCGCGAGATCGAGGCGGGGGTGCGGCGGGCCGAAGCCGAGCTGGCCGAACGGCCCTATCGGGCCGGCCCGGACCGGGAACTGGCCGCTCTTCTGGAGTCCTACGCCGACCTGGTCGAGCAGTACCAGGCTCGCGGCGGCTACGAGGCCGACGCCCGGGTGGACATCGCGCTGCACGGGCTCGGCCTGCCGAGCCTGGACCGCAACCGCCGGCTGGGCACCCTCTCCGGGGGCGAGTGCTCGCGGCTGGCCCTGGCCGCGACGCTGGCGTCGGCGCCCGAACTGCTGGCGCTGGACGAGCCGACCAACGACCTGGACGACCAGGCGGTGAGCTGGCTGGAGAACCATCTGCGGGCACATCGCGGCACCGTGATCGCGGTGACCCACGACCGGGTGTTCCTGGAGCGGCTCACCACCACCATCCTGGAGGTGGACGCCGGCAAGGTGAACCGCTACGGGAACGGCTACGAGGGCTATCTCACCGCCAAGGCCACGGAGCGTGAGCGGCGGCTGCGCGAGTACGAGGAGTGGCGCGCCGAGCTGGACCGCAACCGGGAGCTGGTCACCTCCAACGTGGCGCGACTGGACAACATTCCGCGCAAGGTGCCGTTCGCCGTATTCGGCCACGGCGCCTTCCGGTCGCGAGGCCGGGGGCACGGCGCGATGAGCCGCATCCGCAACGCCAAGGAACGGGTCGCCCGGCTGACGGAGAACCCCGTTGCCCCGCCGGCCGATCCGTTGACCTTCACGGCCCACATCGCCACCGCGGGCCCGGACGCAACGGCGCAGGCCCCGGTGGCCGAACTCACCGAGGTGCGCGTCGGGGACCGGCTGGAGGTGGCGTCGGTATCCGTACATCACGGCGAGCGGCTGCTGATCACCGGGCCCAACGGGGCGGGCAAGACCACGCTGTTGCGGGTGCTGGCCGGGGAACTGACACCGGACAGCGGGACGGTGCAGGTGTCCGGGCGTGTGGGGCACCTGCGGCAGGAGCAGGTGCCCTGGCCGGCCGGGCTGACCGTGACGGAGGCATTCGCGCAAGGCCGCCCCGGCCATCTCGACGACCACACCGAGGAGTTGCTCTCGCTGGGCCTGTTCAGCCCGGCGGAACTGGAACAGCGGGTGGGGGACCTCTCGTACGGGCAGCGGCGACGGATCGAGCTCGCGCGGCTCGTGAGCGACCCGGTGGACCTGCTGTTGCTGGACGAGCCCACCAACCACCTCTCCCCCGTGCTCGTGGAGGAGTTGGAGCAGGCGTTGGCGGACTACCAGGGCGCCGTGGTGGTCGTCACCCACGACCGCCGGATGCGGTCCCGGTTCAGCGGCTCGCATCTGTCGCTGTGCGAGGGCCGGATCACCGCATTCGCCACGGCGTGAATCCGGTGCGGCGTGCACCGGCGGGCGGTTCCCGGCGATGGCCGGGTACCGCCCGGTGGTGCGCCGGG
Source organism: Streptomyces sp. NPDC021749 (assembly GCF_040640655.1). Taxonomy (NCBI): domain Bacteria; kingdom Bacillati; phylum Actinomycetota; class Actinomycetes; order Kitasatosporales; family Streptomycetaceae; genus Streptomyces; species Streptomyces sp. NPDC021749. The sequence goes on from NZ_JBFACE010000033.1 coordinate 72,930, forward strand.
GCGAGGGCGTCAGAGCCGCAGCGGCAGGGCGCTCAGCCGCCAGGCTCCGGGGAAGAGCTGGCGCTCCAGGTCGGACGGCGCCACGGCCAGGGCGAGGCCGGGGAAATGGTGCAGCAGTGCGGCGATCGCCACCTCGGCCTCCTGGAGGGCGAGGGCCGCGCCCAGGCAGTAGTGCGGGCCGAACCCGAAGCCGACATGGGTGTCACGGCGAGCATGGGGCGTGCGGGTGATGTCGAACCGCTCGGGGGCGGGGAAGACTGCCGGATCGTATCCGGCAGCACCTATGACGGCCATGACCTGCTCGCCCTTGCGTACCGGCATACCGCCGACCCGCAGGTCGCGGGTGGCGAAGCGCGGCTGGGTGATCTGCACGGGGCCGCACCAGCGCATGATCTCGTGGACCGCACTCGGCAGCAGCTCGCGCTCGGAGCGGAGCAGCGCGAGCTGTTCGGGGTGAGTGAGCAGGGCGGCGACACCGTTGCCGATGAGCTGGGCGGTGGCCTCGTTCCCGGCGGTGATGAAGGCGAGGACGAGGGCGACGATCTCCACATCGGTGAGCCGCTCCCCGTCGTCGCCCTCGGCCTGGACCAAGCCGGTGAGCAGGTCGCCGGTCGGCTCGGCGCGACGCTGTTCGATCATGGTGTGGAGGCGGTCGGCCATGCCGCCCACCGCGGGCTCCAGGAGCGCGCGGTCCATGGTGTAGAAGGCCGAGCTCCAGACCCGCCACTGCTCCCGCTCGGCCTCGGGAACTCCGACGATCTCGCAGATGGTGCCTATGGATACCGGATAGGCGAAGTGCTCCAGGAGATCGACCGCTCCGTCGCGTGCGCGGCCCGGCAGTGCCCGGACCAACCCTTCGACCATCGCCGCTGTGGTGGGCCGTAGTTGGGCGACGCGGCGCGCGGTGAAGGCGCGCCCGGACATCTTCCGCAGCCGCGCATGGTCCTGGCCGTCCTGGAACAGGACACTGTCGAGGAGGTAGCGGGCGTACCGCTGGGGAAAGTCGGCCTCGTCGAGGCCCTGGGCGTAGAGATGGGGCAGGTCCATCCCCGGTACGTTCCGGGGGTTGTTCACCAGGTCCGGATCGGAGAGCACCGCCTTGACGTCGGCGTAGCGCGTCACCATCCAGAAGGGGTCGCCCCAGGGGTATCGGCCGCGCACCAACGGCGCCTGTTCCCTGATCCGGGCAAAGGTGCCGAACGGATCGTTGAGGACCCGTGGGTCCATCAGGTCGACGGCCTCATCGGCGGGTGCGGGGGCGCGGTCATCAGTCGGTGTTCTCATCACTGGCTTCCGAGTCGTGGGGGGGGCGACACACATGTTTGTGGGGTGTCGCGACAGCGTGGGACTGCGACGGCCAATGCTATGAATCGACCCCATTACCGGCAAGATCGACTTTGTCAGGTTCATCGGGCGCCGGTTTTCCGTACCGTCGGCCGTTGACTGTGTCATCTCCGCGTTGTGGCCGAATTGCCCGCGCCGCAGACTGCCCTGACCCGTTCTCTGCGGTCACCCGGCCTCACTTTTCCCCCTCCAGAAGGAGAGCGAGCAACCGATGCTTCCTCGTGTCGTCCGCCTGCCGTCGCTCACCGGCCTCCGCTGGTTCGCGGCCTTAGCGGTATTCACCTGTCACATTGCCCAGCAGCAATTCTTCGCTGACCAGCAGGTCGGAACCGCACTGATGCACATCACCACGCTCGGTTCGATCGCGGTCTCGGTCTTCTTCCTGCTCAGCGGGTTCGTTCTGGCGTGGGCAGCCCGTGACGAGGACTCTGTCACGACTTTCTGGCGGCGCCGGTTCGCGAAGATCTACCCCCTGCACCTCGTTACTTTCCTCATTGCGGGCATCATCATTTTCTCCCTCGCGGAGCCGACTCTGCCCGGTGGGTCGGTTTGGGACGGCCTGGTTCCCGACCTTCTGCTGGTGCAGTCCTGGCTTCCCGAGCCCACGATTATCGCCGGGTTCAACACCCCGAGTTGGTCGCTTTCCTGTGAATTCGCTTTCTATCTGACGTTCCCGCTGTGGTATCGGCTGGTGCGGAAGATTCCGGTACGGCGGCTGTGGTGGTGCGCCGCCGGTATTGCCGTGGCCGTGATCTGTGTGCCGTTCGTGACGAGCCAGTTCCCGGCGAGCGCCGAGACGGCCCCCGGAATGCCGCTCAACGAGCTGTGGTTCGCCTGCTGGCTGCCGCCGGTGCGGATGCTGGAGTTCATCCTCGGCATCGTGATGGCACTGATCCTCCGCGCGGGCGTGTGGCGGGGCCCCGGAGTGGTGACCTCCGCTCTGCTGCTCGCCGCGTCCTACGGGGTCACCCAGGTGGTGCCCCCGATGTTCACCATCGCCGCGTGCTCCATCGTGCCCGCCGCACTACTGATCACCGCTTTGGCCCATGCCGATGTGCGGGGCCTGCGCACCGGATTGCGCTCGGCGGTACTGGTGCGGCTGGGCGAGTGGTCCTTCGCCTTCTATCTGGTTCACTTCATGGTCATCCGCTACGGGCACCGGCTGATGGGCGGAGAACTGGGCTACGCGCGCCAGTGGAGCACCGCCGGCGCGGGTGCGCTGGCCCTGGCGATGCTGGCCGTCGCGATCCTGGCCGGTGGGCTGCTGCACACCGTCGTCGAGAACCCCTGCATGCGCCTGCTCGGCAGCCGCCGACCGGTCGCCACCGCACCGGACCCCGCCACCGACGCGGCTCCGAAACTCACCCGCGCCTGACGTCGCCGAACAAGCTTTCCTGGAAAGGACTGTGAGCGTGGCAGACCAGACCACTCTCAGCCCCGCGCTGCTGGACTACGCCCGAAGCGTCGCTCTGCGGGAGGACGGCCTGCTGCGGGAACTGCACGAGATGACCGCGCAGCTCCCCGGGGGCCGCGCCATGCAGATCATGCCCGAGGAGGCGCAGTTCCTCGGTCTGCTGATCCGGCTCCTCGGCGCCCGGCGGGTGCTGGAGATCGGGACGTTCACCGGTTACAGCACGCTGTGCATGGCACGGGCGCTGCCGGCCGACGGCCGGATCGTCACCTGCGACATCAGCGACAAGTGGCCAGGGATAGGGGCCCCGTTCTGGCAGCGCGCCGGAGTGGACGGCCTGATCGACCTGCGCATCGGCGACGCCGCCCGGACACTCGCCGAGCTGCGGGAGCGCGACGGGGACGGGGCGTTCGACCTGGTCTTCGTCGACGCCGACAAGGCCGGGTACCCGCACTACTACGAGCAGGCGCTGGCACTGGTCCGCCCCGGCGGGCTGGTGGCGATCGACAACACCCTGTTCTTCGGCCGAGTGGCCGATCCGGCCGCCGACGACCCCGACACGGTGGCCGTGCGCACGCTCAACGACCTGCTGCGCGACGACGAGCGCGTGGACATCGCCCTGCTGACCGTCGCCGACGGGATCACCCTCGCCCGACGGCGGGAGTGAGTGCCGCGGCCCGGTGCCGCTACGACTCGGACGCCACACAGAGGAAGGCGCTGGCACCGCTTGTCGCGGTGACGGCGCCTTCCGGGCCGTCCCGGTGTTTCACCACGCCTGACCATACGTGCCGGGAAGCCGGCCATCTCCCTCCCACGAACCCTGGACGGGGACCAGGGAAGCGAGATGGCCGTCCACGGCCCGTTCACCCTCGCCACCGGCGTCCTTGTCTGCTTCCGTGCCGTCGCCGCCGAACTCAACGGCCGCCCACGCAAAACGCTCGGCTGGGAAACCCCAGCCGAGCGCCTGCATGAACTGCTTGCGGCCTGATCGGCGTCTTGAGGTGCCCTCCGGGGCGAGCGGCGGACAGGCCTCGGGGCGAGGACCGGTCAGCGGAATCGGTTGATCGCGTCGAGGTGCTGCGCGCGCATCTCCTCGTCGCGCACGCCCAGCCCCTCCGTCGGGGCCAGGCACAGCACGCCGACCTTGCCCTGGTGGACGTTGCGGTGCACGTCGTGGACGGCGAGCGCGGTGTCGGCCAGCGGGTAGGTGCAGGAGAGGGTGGGGTGGATCTTCCCTTTGGCGACGAGGCGGTTCGCCTCCCATGCCTCGCGGTAGTTGGCGAAGTGGGTGCCGACGATGCGCTTGAGGTGCATCCACAGATAGCGGTTGTCGAACTCGTGGCGGTAGCCGGAGGTGGAGGCGCAGGTGACGATGGTGCCGCCCCGGCGGGTTACGTAGACGGACGCCCCGAACGTCTCCCGGCCGGGATGCTCGAAGACGATGTCCACGTCCTCGCCACCGGTCAACTCCCTGATGCGGGCCCCGAACCGCTTCCACTCCCGCGGATCCTGGGTCTGCTCGTCGCTCCAGAAGCGGTAGTCCTCGGCCGAGCGGTCGATGACCGCCTCCGCGCCCATGGCCCGGCACACCTCGGCCTTGCGCTGGTTGGAGACCACGCAGACGGGGTTGGCCCCGCCGGCGAGGGCGAGCTGGGTGGCGTACGAGCCCAGACCGCCGCTGGCGCCCCAGATCAACACGTTGTCGCCCTGCTTCATGCCAGCGCCGTTGCGGGAGACCAGCTGACGGTAGGCGGTGGAGTTCACCAGACCCGGCGCGGCGGCCTCCTCCCAGGTGAGGTGGGCGGCCTTGGGCATCAGCTGGTTGGCCTTGACCAGGGCTATCTCGGCCAGGCCGCCGAAGTTGGTCTCGAAGCCCCAGATCCGCTGGGCCGGGTCGAGCAGGGTGTCGTCGTGTCCGTCCGGGCTCTCCAGCTCCACCGACAGACAGTGCGCCACGACCTCGTCGCCGGGCGTCCAGACGTTCACTCCCGGGCCGGTGCGCAGCACCACGCCGGCCAGGTCGGAGCCGAGGATGTGGTACGGCAGGTCGTGGCGGGCGGCCAGCGGCGAGGTGCGCCCGTAGCGCTCCAGGAAGCCGAAGGTCGGCAGCGGCTCGAAGAGGGACGACCACACGGTGTTGTAGTTGACCGAGCTGGCCATCACCGCGATCAGGGCCTCGCCGGGCCCCAGTTCGGGAACCGGCACCTCGTCGACGCACAGCGACTTGCGCGGATCCTTGTCCGCGCTGGTCATGCCGCGGAACATCTCGGTGTCCTCTTTGTGGACGGTCACGGCCCGGAAGGATTCGGGCAGGGGCAGTGCGGCGATGTCCTCGGGGGTGCGGTCGGGCGCGCGGATCGCGGCGAGCAGCTCGCTCAGGGCATGGCTGTCGGGCATGGTGGATCGACTCCGTTCGGTCGTTGCGTCAGGCCGCCCGATGCAGGGCGGTGAGGCGCTCCAGCGTGGGGACGATGGCGGCGGGCGTGGGGTCGGCGAGCATCTCCTCGCGCAGCCGCCGCGCGCCCGCCCGGATCGCGGGGTCGTGTACGGCCGTGTGCACCGCGTCGGCCAGGCTGCGCGCCGTGAGGGTCGCGGCGGGCAGGTTGAGGCCGGCGGAGAGGCGCTGGAGCTGTTGGGCCTTGAGCGGCGCGTCCCACAGCGCGGGCAGCAGGATCTGCGGTACGCCGTGGAGCAGGGCGGTGGACCAGGTGCCCGCGCCGCCGTGGTGGATGATCGCGGCGCAGCTCGGAAGCAACGCGTCGAGCGGCACGAAGTCCACCGGCACGACGTTGTCGGGAAGGCTGCCGAGGCGCTTCTGCTGCGAGGCGTCGAGGGTGGCCACCACCTCGATCTCCATGCGGCCCAGCGCCTGAAGCAACTCGGAGTAGGAGACCGCGTCGCGGCCGTAGGTCTCGCGGGCGGAGATCCCGAGAGTGAGGCAGACGCGAGGGCGGTCGGGCTTCTCGGCGAGCCAGGGTTCGATCACGGCGCGCCCGTTGTAGGGCACGTAGCACATGGGGACCGTGGTCTGTCCCAGGTCCAGTCGGGTACTGCGGGGCCCCGGGTCGATCACCCAGTGGCCGAGCACGTCGCGTTCGTCGAAGGCGCACCCGTACCGGTCCAGCGTCCAGCCGAGCCATTCGGCGATGGGGTCCTCGCGCAGCTCCTCCGGCACGCGTGCGAGCGCTTCGAGGAAGCGCCGCCGGGACCGTCCGATGGCGTCGGGGCCCCAGAGGATGCGCGCGTGAGCGGCGCCGCAGGCGCGAGCCGCGACCGGCCCGGCGTAGGTCCAGGGTTCCCATACGACGAGGTCGGGGCGCCAGTCGCGGGCGAAGTCGACGATGTCGTCCATCGTGGCGGCGCCGCTGAACGGGGCGAAGCACAAGGCGGACATCATGCTCTGCTGGCCGAGCAGATGCTCCCAGGTGGTCTCCTGGGCGGGCTCCACCTCGGCGAACTCGAAGCCCCGCTGGTAGGGGACGAGGTCGCCGCCCATCTCGGCGAGCAGTTCGGCGGCGGGCCGGTCGTCGCCGACGGGGACGGCGGGCAGCCCGGTGGAGGTGATGACGTCGGTGAGCGAGGGCGGGCTCGCCACCCGCACCTCGTGCCCGGCCGCGCGTAGGGCCCACGCCAAGGGCACCAGGCTGTAGTAGTGGGTGTTGTGGGCGAGGGAGGTCAGCAGGACGCGCACGGTGACTCCAGTGGGGGCCGGGGTGTACGGGGCGGCCGGGTCATCCCGGGTGGACGCGGAAGCGGGCACGGGCGCCTACGACCGGGGAGCGCGGCCGGGTCAGCGGCTCGTCCTCGGCCTTCAGTCCGGGCAGGCGGCCGGCCATGACCTGGACAGCGGTGGTGGCGGCCAGCCGGATGAGCGGGAGGGCAAGGGCGAGGTGGGGCCCGTCCGGGCCGCCGAGCGGCTCGGGCCCCGGAGTGTCCCGCCCGGCGGCGGCCAGCACCACGACGTGCTCGTCGGCGGCGATCCGGCGCCCGCCGAGCTCAAGGTCGGTGCGGGCGACCCTGCTCTCCAGCCGGGCCGGGGGCCGGTCGCGCAGGGTCAGGTCGACGGCCCGCGCGGCGGCCGGGGTCCGGCGGACACGTTCCCACTCCCCCGGCCGGTTCAGCAGCCGGTGCACCGTGTTCGCGACAGCGGTGGCGGCGGGCTCGGGGGTGCCGATGGCGAGGAGCAGCGCGATCCGTTCGACGTCGCGGGGCGCGACGCCGTCGCGCAGGAGGAGGGCGAGAACGTCGTCGGGCCGGGGCTCGGTGCTCTCGACGGCCCGCTGCTTCTCGGCAACGAGTTCCGGGACACGGTCGGCCAAGGTCTGGACGGCGTCGCTGGATTCCCGAGCGACGGCCAGGGTCTGCGGGGCCAACTGGGCGTCGAGCTGGGGAGCGCAGCCGGCGAGCGCCCGCCCCATGGTGTCGCGGTCGTGGTCCGGCACGCCGAGGAGCCGAAGCATCAGCCCGACGGCGTACGGCCGGGCGACCTCGGTGACGAGGTCGAACCCGGCGCCGCCGGAGGGCAGGAGACGGCGGAGCAACCGACGGGCGGCGGTACGCGCCTCGCAGGGCGCCTCGGCCGGGGCGCAGCGCCTCAGAACCGGCGCGGCCAGCGTCCGCAGCCGGGCGAGCTCGGCACGCTCATGGCAGGGGAAGGCCGCGGCGAGGGGCAGCAGTTCCTCGTCCGGGCGACGGCCGGCGCGGTCGAGCGTGCAAAGGCGCGGGTCGGCCAGGGCGGCTGCCGCCACCTCGGGATCCGCGGTCACCCAGGCACCGGTCAACTCGCTGTGGAACCACGGTCCGTGGGCGCGGATCTCCCGTTCGAGCGGGGCGGGGTCGGCGGTGGCGCGCAGGATCAGCGCGTACGGGTCGCCCTGATTACCCGCGCACCACTGCGCGGCACGGGTCAGTTGGAGCCGGCGGCCCAGCTCCCGGATGCCGGCGTTCACGGGCGCCGGCGCCGTGGCGGGAATAGGCATGGGTTCCTCTCGTCGTCTCGGGGCGGAGTGCGCGTCAGCGGCGGCTGCCGATGAACAGGCCGCGGCCGGAGGAGCCGCCCTCCTGGTAGCGCACGTCGCAGCCGGCGCGCTCGAAGGCGCGCTCGTAGTCGGCGCGGGGGAACAGGGTGATGGTGTGGTCCTCGGTGAGGTGGCGAATGCCGCCGCCCGGCTCGGCGACCAGGTAGTGCACCTCGATGCGGGTGGCGTCCCCCTCCCGCACGGAGTGCGAGACCCGGCAGATGGTGCGCCCGCCCGCCTCGGTGACACTGGCGCCGACGTAGCCGGGGGTGAAGGAGTCGGGGAACCACCAGGGTTCGATGACGATGACGCCGCCGGGCTCAAGGTGGCCGGCGAAGCACCGCAGGGTGCTGTCGAGTTCGTCGGTGGTCCGTAAGTGGCCGATGGAGCTGAACATGCAGATCACCGCGTCGAACCGGCGGCCCAGCGCGAAGGAGCGCATATCACCCTCGTGGAGGGTGACGTCCGGGTTCCGGCCGGTGGCGATGGCCAGCATGTCCTGGGAGAGCTCCAAGCCCTCGACGTGGTCGAAGAGGCCGTCGAGGTGGCGCAGGTGCTGGCCGGTTCCGCAGGCGACGTCGAGCAGCGACTGGGTGGCGGGGCGGTGGGCGCGCACCAGCTGGGCGATCTCCTCGGCCTCCTGCCGGTAGTCCTTGCCCTTCCCCTCGTGGACCAGGTCGTAGAGGGCCGCGATGTCGTTGGCGTACATCAGTGTTTTCCTCCGGTGAGCAGGGTGGGATCGGCTGGCCGCGGGTCGGCACCCAGCCAGTCGTGCACGACGGACGCGGTGTGCCGCGCGTGTTCGGTGAGCATGGTGAAGTGGTTGCCGGGCACCTCGGTGACGGTCCGGGCGAACGGGACCTGGGAGCGCCAGTCGCCTCGGCCGGCGTCGGCGGGCCACTCGCGCAGCGGCTCGGCGGCCCGGACGAGCAGGACGGGGGCGCGCAGTGCGGTGAGCCTGGTGGTGAGCAGCAGCCGGTGGTAGCCGGCCATGGCGGTGAGCCGGTGGTCCTCCAGGGGGACGGGGCTGCGGTCGAGGGCCCAGCGGAGCAGGTCTTCGCGCCAGACGCCCATCGCGCCGGGATCCTCCGGGCGGTAGACGTCCATCAGCACGACGGCCGTGGGGCCGGTGCCGCGCTCCTCCAACCGGGCGGCCAGGGCATGGGCGATGTTCGCGCCGGCGGAGTGGCCGGCGAGCGCGAACGGCCTGCCCGCGGCGTGCTCCAGCAGGGTGTCGGCCTGTGCGTCGAGAAGGGCGTCGAGGGAGGCGGGCAGCGGTTCCGCGGGGCTGCCGAACCCGGACAGCGGCAGGACGACCGTTTCGCGGCTGCCGCGCAGCCCGTCGGCGAAGGCGGCGTACTCCCCGGGGCCCGAGGTGGCCGCGGTGCCGGCACAGCAGTACAGCGTGGGGCGGGTGGCCGGTCCCGCCGCGAGGAGTACGGGCGCGGGGCGCGCGGTGCCGGGGTCCCGGGTGAACGCGGGGCGGAACGTGGCCAGGGACGCCATCAGTTCGACGGCCTCGGCGGACCTGCCCTGCTCGACGGCGGTGCGGAAGCCGGCGAGCAGTCCGCTTTCGGCCGGTGCGGCACCCTGGTTGCGCCCGGTGGTCCCGGTGTCGACCAGGGTGGCCAGGTGGTCCGCCAGCGCGGCCGGGTCCTCGTGGTCGAAGACGAGGGTGCCAGGCAGGTCGAGCCCGGTGTCCGCGGCCAGTTGGCGGCGCAGCCGCACCGCTGCCAGCGAGTCGAAGCCGAGGTCCCGGAAGGGGGTCCGCGCGTCGACCCGGCTCTCCTCGGTGTGGCCGAGGACCGCGGCGATGTGGCGGAGCACCAGTTCCAGGGCGAGCCGCGGCCGGTCTTCGGGCCGCGCCCGTACGAGGTCGGGTGCGGTGGCGGTGCCGTCGGTGGATCGCGGGGCGGCGAGCGCCGTACGAGCGGCGGGGACGTCGGAGATCAGGGGGCTGGGCCGGAAGGCGGTGAAGCCCGGGGCGAACCGTTCCCAGTCGATGTCGGCCACGGTCGCCGTGGCGTCGCCGCTGTCGATGGCCTGGCGCAGGGCGGCGATGGCGGTCTCCGGGCGGAGGGGGTTCAGGCCGTGGCGGTCGAGATATCCCTCGGGGGCGAGCTCGCCCATGCCGGTGCCGCCCCAGACGCCCCAGGCGACGGAGGTGGCGGGGCGGCCTTGTGCACGGCGTCGTTCGGCCAGCGCGTTCAGGTGTGCGTTGGCCGCCGCGTAGACCGACTGCCCGCCGCTGCCCCACACCGCTGCACCGGACGAGAACAGCACGAAGGCGTCCAGCTCGGCATCCGCTGTGAGCTCGTCCAGCAGCTCGGCCCCCACCGTCTTCCCTGCCAGCACGTCGGCAGCCTCACCAAGCCCCACCTCGCCCAGCGGCGTCACCTGCGCAACGCCCGCCGCGTGAAACACCCCACGCAGCGGCACCCCCAACCCCCCAATCCCGTCCAGCAACTCCTTCACCGACGCCCGATCACTCACATCGCACGCCACGAAACTCACCTTCGCCCCCCACCCCACCAACTCTCGTTCCAGCTCCCCGGCCCCCGGCGCCTCCGCACCGCGACGTCCTGCCAGTACCACGTGTTCCGCACCCTCACGTGCCAGCCAGCGCGCCACGTGGCCGCCCAGGCCACCGGTCCCCCCGGTGACCAACACACATCCCCGGGGGCGCCACAAGCCGCGCGCCACTCCAGGCACTGCCGGCAGCAGGCGACGGCCGTAGAGGCCGGAACCACGGACGGCTACCTGGTCCTCACCACCGCTACCGGAAATGACGGCAGCAAGCCGCCGCCAGTCACGTCCTCCAGGCTCAGCAGGCACATCGACCAGACCACCCCACTGCATCGGCGCCTCCAAAGCCGCCACCAGCCCAAGTCCCCACACCCGCGCGCCCATCACGCACGGCACCTCACCGGACTCGACCGCCACCGCCCCGCGAGTGGCCACCCACACCCGGGCCTTCGGCGCGGCGTCAGCCATTGCCTGAACCACCTGCAGCACCATCGCCGTTCCCTCGTCCAGCCCCGGGCGGCCAGCGAGCATCCCTCCGCCCGTATCGGGGAGCACGAGTACGCCGGCCAAGCCCTCCGGACTCCGCGCGAGTTCGGCCAACCGGGCCGCCAGGACGTCCCGGGCCGGCGCTTCCCTCTGCGGCTCCCCCGTGGCTTCCACCAGTGGCCACACCAGGCGGAGCACCTGCGCGCCGGCCGCGCGCAGCGCCCGGTCCGCGGCGTCCGCGGAGTCCGTGCGGTGCCCATGCTCGACCATCAGCCAGCGATCCGAGGGGCTGAACCTGACAACGTCTGAGGAGAGTGGCTGCCAGGCAACGCGATAGCGCAGTCCGGCGGTCTCCGTGGTCGTGCGGTGCCGGTCGTGCCAGGCGGCGAAGTGCGGGAGGACCGCGTGCAGATGGTCTTCGATGCCTGCGCCCTCGGCGCCCAGCCGTACTGCCGCCGAGGCGGCGTCGCCCGCGCGCACCGCGGTCCACAGGGCGTCGTCGTCCACGGTCGCGGTGGCCGCGACGGCGGTCCCCGCGGAGGTGGCGGGGGCGGCCGTGGGCGAGCCGTCGGAGGGGGCGAGCCAGTAGCGGCGGTGCTGGAAGGCGTAAGTGGGCAGGTCGATATGGCGCGCGCCGGTACCGCTGTAGAGCGCGGCCCAGTCGAGGTCCGCGCCGCGGACGAACGCGGTGGCGGCGGCGCGTAGCGCGGTCTCGCCCTCCGGGCGTCCGCGGCGCAGCGCGGGGGCGAACGCGGTGTCGGCCTCGCCTGCCAGGCACTCCTCCGCCATGCCGGAGAGGACGGCGTCCGGGCCGAGTTCGATGAAGGTCGCGGCGTCGCGGGCCCGCGCGGTGCGCACGGCGTCGGCGAAGCGCACCGGCTCCCGCACCTGGCGAGTCCAGTAGCCGGGGTCCGTCAGCTGGGCGGCGGTGGCGAGTTCACCGGTCACGTCGGAGACGACCGGCAGCCGGGGAGGGTGGTAGGTGACCGTTTCGGCGAGCGCGCGGAAGTCGGCGAGCATGGCGTCCATACGGGGCGAGTGGAAGGCATGGCTCACCGCGAGGCGCTTCGTACGGCGTCCCCGGGCGGCCAGTTCATGGGTGGCGGCCAGTACGGCCGCCTCGTCGCCGGAGAGCACCAGGGCCTGCGGTCCGTTGAGCGCGGCAATGACCGCGCCGCCGTCGACGACGGACTTCAGTGCGGCGGCCTCCTGCTCGGTGGCCTGCACCGCGACCATCGCGCCGCCCTCGGGCAGGGCCTGCATCAGCCGGCCGCGCGCCGCGACCAGCCGGGCGGCGTCGGCCGTCGAGAACACCCCTGCGGCGTGCGCCGCCACCAGGCCGCCGATCGAGTGTCCCAGAAGGACGTCCGGCACCAGACCCCAGCTCTCGAAGAGCCGGAAGAGCGCGGTCTCGACGGCGAACAGCGCGGGCTGGGTGTAGTCGGTGCGGTCCAGCAGTGCGGCGTCGGGTGAATCGGGGTCGGCGAACAGCACCGAGAGCAGGGGGCGTTCGAGGTGGGCGTCGAACTCCGCGGTGATCTCGTCGAGGGCGTCGGCGAAGACGGGGAACCTCGTACGGAGTGCGTGCCCGGCGCCGAGCCGCTGGGCGCCCTGGCCGGAGCAGAGGAAGGCGATGCCGCGGCCGCGCCGGGCGACGCCGGTCACCACGGTGTCCGGTGTCCGGCCGGCGGACAGGGCAGCGAGGTCCTCCCGAGCAGCTCGGGCGTCGTTCACCAGCAGGACGGCTCGGTGCTCCAGGGGCTCCCTGGTGGTGGCCAGGGAGTGGCCGAAGTCGGCGACAGTGGTGAGCGCTTCGGTGTCGTTCTGGGGCCACCGGCGGGCGACGGCGGCGGCGAGCCGGTCGGCCTGGCCGCACAGCGCGTCCTCGGAGCGGGCGGAGACCACCCAGGGGAGGGGGGCCGCGGCCAGGGGGGCGTGGCCGGCGTCGTCGCTGCCGTCGGTCGCGGCCTCGGTGGGCGGTTCCTCGATGACGACGTGGGCGTTGGTGCCGCTGACGCCGAAGGCGGAGACGGCCGCACGGCGCTTGCGGTCCGCCCGCCGGGGCCAGGCTCGGGCCTCGGTCAGCAACTCCACCGCGCCGGTATCCCAGTCAACCTTCGAGGAGGGCGCGTCGACGTGGAGTGTGCGGGGCAGCGTGCCGTGGCGGAGGGCCTCCACCATCTTGATGACACCGCCCACGCCCGCGGCGGCCTGGGTGTGCCCGATGTTGGACTTCAACGACCCCAACCACAGCGGATCCCCCACCCGCTCCCGCCCATACGTGGCCAGCAACGCCCCGGCCTCGATCGGGTCACCCAGCGGCGTACCCGTCCCGTGGGCCTCGACGGCGTCGACATCGCCCGGGCCCAGGCCGGCATCGGCCAAGGCCTCACGGATCACCTTCTGCTGGGCCGGACCACTGGGCGCCGTCAAACCGTTACTG